>NZ_PDZN01000016.1:0-184066 GCF_002735765.1 Janthinobacterium sp. BJB304 | reverse complement strand
TCAACCTGCTCGACAACGCTCAATTTAAAAGCCAGGCTGTAATCTCGCTGACTGCGTCGAAACCCTTGTTCCATCGGACACTCCTTCTCTGTAACGAAAAAGTGTCAACTTATTCCAGGACGGGTCAGGCCCAAAAAAAAAGCTGCCGGAGTTTCCTCCGGCAGCTTTTTACATCAGGGCGCGTCTGGCGATCAGGCGAATGGCGCCAGCAGGGGGATCATCTGGCCGAAGATCTTCGGGCTGGCGGCGATGACGTCGCCCTTGTACAGGTAGTCCGATTCGCCGGAAAATTCACCGACGATGCCGCCCGATTCCGTGATCATCAGGGCGCCGGCGGCGATATCCCAAGGCTTCAAGCCTTTTTCGTAGAAGCCGTCCAGGCGGCCGCAAGCGACGTTGGCCAGGTCCAGCGCGGCCGAGCCGGCACTGCGCACGCCCTGGCTGCGTTCGGCCATGATCTGGTACATCTTCAGGTATTCGTCGAGCGCGCGCGGGCCGGCGCCGTGGCCGGTGCCCAGCATGGCGTTCGAAATGCGGTCCAGCTTGGTGACGCGGATGCGTTTTTCGTTCAGGTAGGCGCCGGCGCCCTTGGTGGCCGTGAACAGGTCGTTGCGGACCGGATCGTAGATGACGGCTTGCGTGACGACGCCGCGATGCGCGAGCGCGATCGAGATGCAGTATTGCGGGAAGCCGTGGATAAAGTTGGTGGTGCCATCGATCGGGTCGATGATCCACTGATATTCATTCTCGTCGTGCGAGTTGGCGGAAGCTCCCGATTCCTCAGCCAGGAACGCGTGGTCCGGGTAGGCCTTGGACAGCACCTCGATGATGGCTTGTTCGGCCGCCTGGTCGACGTCGGTGACGAAATCGTTATGTTGTTTTTCCGTGACGACGACGCGGTCGAGGTCAAAAGAGGCGCGATTGATGACGGCGGCGCCGCGGCGGGCGGCTTTGATCGCCGTGTTGAGCATTGGGTGCATGTGAGCTTCCGTTAAAAGCACGCGACCGCCCATGGCCGCCTTGCGGCGCCGGTACGATAGAGTGCAAGAATGAATTAAAGAGCGGAGCGGTGCCGAAGTGGTTAAAATCCCGGCCTGGCGTCAGCGTTTTGTGACTCCGTTTCCCGAAATTTCCTGTATCGATACCGCGCAATAGCGCTATTTTAAATGAATCTGCCTGAAATCAACACGTCTCTTTTCAAACGCCTGCGATTTATTCTTGTCGAAACTAGTCGCTCTGGCAACATTGGCGCCGTCGCGCGCGCCATGAAAACGATGGGTTTTTCCGATCTGGTGCTGGTCAATCCCCGCTTTCCCGACGCCTTGACGGATGCGGAAGCGGTGGCCTTCGCCAGCGGTGCGCAGGATATTCTGTCCGGCGCGCGCATCGTCGGCTCGATCGCCGAGGCGCTCGAAGGCTGCAATTACGCGGCGGCCGTGTCGGCCCGACTGCGCGAATTCTCGCCGCCCGTCACGGCCCCGCGCGCCATCGCGGCGCAGCTGGCGGCCGGCGAAGACCTGCACGCGGCCGTCATCTTCGGCAACGAGCGCTTCGGCTTGCCCAACGAGATCGTCGAGCAGTGCAATGTGCTGATCAACATTCCCGCCAATCCCGAGTATTCCTCGCTGAACCTGTCGCAGGCGGCGCAGGTCGTCGCCTATGAATGCCGCGTGGCGGCGCTCGGCGATGCTCAGGCGGCCAGCCCCGTCGGCTTCCATGGCGACGCGGCCAGCCTGGCGCAGGTCGACGGCATGTATGCGCACCTGGAGCAGGCGCTGGTCGCCATCGACTTCCTCGACGCCGACAACCCGAAAAAACTGATGCCGCGCTTAAAACGTCTGTTTTCGCGCACGGGGCTGGAAACGGAAGAAGTCAATATCCTGCGCGGCATCGCGCGGCATATCCTGGCGGTCGCCAAAAAAGGCCCATGATCGAGACGCGGCTGCTGCGCCAGTTCATCGCCGTCGCCGAGGAACTCAATTTCCGGCGCGCGGCCGAACGGCTGCACATGGCGCAGCCGCCCCTGTCGCAGGCGATCCTGCGGCTGGAAGAGGCGCTGGGCTACCCCGTATTCGAGCGCACCAACCGCAAGGTCAGCCTGACGCCGGCAGGGGATGCTTTCCTGGCCACAGCGCGCCAGGTGCTGGCCAGCCTGGAAGAGGGCGTGGCCGCCACGCGCCGCGTGGCGCAGGGTATCGAAGGGCACTTGCGCCTCAGTTTTATCCACATTACGCCCTACGCCCACGTGCTGGACGCCTTGCGCGCCTTCCGCGCCGCCTCGCCCGCCGTGCAATTCACCTTGCGCGAAGCATCGACGCAGCAGCAGGTCGAGTGGCTGGAGCGGGGCGAGGTCGATATCGCCGTGCTGCGCGCGCCCGGCCGCAGCACGCCCGGCCTGCGCTTCGAGCGCCTGTCCGGCGAAGACATCGTGATCGCGCTGCCGTTGCACCACCGCTGCGCGGGGCAGGCGCGCGTGGACCTGGCGGACCTGGCCGGTGACGATTTCGTCGCCTCGCCGCGCGAGCTGGGCCAGGGTTTCCACGACCAGCTGGCCAGCCTGTGCCTGCATGCGGGTTTCGTGCCGCGCGTGGTGCAGCAGGCGCGCCGTTTGCAAACGGTGCTAGGCCTGGTGGCGGCCGGCTTCGGCGTGGCCCTGCTGCCGGCCAGTCTGGCGGCGTCCAAGCCTGCCGGTGTCGTCATGCTGCCGCTGGCAAGCAGCGCACCCGCGCCGCTGCGCCAGCTCGACCTGTACATGGCGTGGGACCCGCAACGCACGTCTCCCGTGCGCGAGCGGCTGCTGGCGCAGCTGCGGCTGTTCGCTGCTCAATAAGACTTTGAGCGTCTCGTTTTAAGATAAATAAGATATTTTACAGATGGTGGTGCAGGGGCCAGCATGGCGTTTTTGATTGTCAGGAATGCCATGTCCAACGTTACGCCGCGCCGCCGCGCGCTACCTTCCTCCATTTATTGGCTGTCCTTGTGCAGCTTCGCCTTCGGCTTGTCTGAATTCATCGCCGCCGGCCTGTTGACCCCCATGGCGCGCGACTTGCACGCCAGCGTGGCGGCGGCCGGCGGCGCCATTGCCGCGTATGCGCTGGGAGCGGCCATCGGCGCGCCCGTCCTGACGGCCCTGCTGGCGCGCCGGCCCGTGCGCCAGGTGCTGGTGGCCACCATGCTCGTGCTGGCGGCCGGCAGCATGGCCATGGCGGCCGCGCCGGCGCTGGGCGCGCTGCTCGGTGTGCGCTTTGCCGTCGGCATCGCGCATGGCGTGTTCATGGCCGTCGCCTCGCATGCGGCCACCAGCCTGGTCGACCCGTCCCGCGCGGGACGGGCGCTGTCCATCGTCTGGCTGGGCCTGACCCTGGCGCTGGCGGGCGGCGTGCCGCTGGGGACGTGGCTGGGCACCGTCTCGTCGTGGCGCTGGGTCTTTTTCACTATCGGCGTGCTGGCCCTGTGCGGCGGCGCCGGCTTGCGCTGCGCCATGCCCGCCGCGCGCCAGCCGGCCGCCGCCACCTCGGCCCTGGCCAGCCTGCGCGCCATCCTGCAGCCGCCCCTGCTGCTGGCGGCCGGCGTGGCGGCGCTGGTCAGCGTGGCCACCTTCAGCTTTTTCACGTATGTCTCGCCGTTCCTGCTGCAGCTGGGCGGGCTCGATGCGGGCTGGCTCAGTGCCGCCATGCTGTGCTTTGGCGCGTGCGCCATCGGCGGCAACCTGCTGGGCGGCTGGTGCGCGGACCGTCCCCACGCCCTGCGCTGCACCGTGCTGGCCCTGGCCGCACTGGCGCTCAACCTGCTGGGGTTTTATGCGCTGCGCACGCATCCCCTGGCCATGCTGGCCCTGTGCGGCACCCTGGGCTTGCTGTTCTTTGCCCTCGTCACCCTGTCGACCATGCGGCTGCTGCGCCTGGCGCAGCGGCATTGCCCGGGCAGCGATGCGGTGGCGGCGGGCCTGAATATCGCCGCCTTCAATGCGGGCACGGCTGCTGGCGGGGCGCTGGGCGGTGTGCTGATCGTCGCCTTCGGCTTGCCCGGCATCGCCATCGGCGGGGCGCTGGCGGCGCTGCTGGCCATGCTGCCGCTGTGGTTACAGTCGCGTAAACTAGACGGCTCGCTCTAGTTTTTGCGCGCGGAAGCGCACTTCCTTTGGCGTACACTGGCCTGCAAAAGGCGGTACAAAACAAGGGGAGACATGGGAATGCGACGCAGATCGTTCTTGAAACTGGGCGTGTTGGGCGCCTGTGCGCTGGCCGCCGGCGGCACCGCCTACCGCCTGGTGCGCGGGCCGGCGCCTCCTGGCCGTTTCGTGCTCGACGGCGAAGCGCGTGCTGCGCTGGCGGCCATCGTGCCGGCCATGCTGGGCAGCGCGCTGCCGCAGGAAGCCCCCGCGCGGGCCGCGGCGCTCGATGGCGCCATCGCCGGCGTGGACACGGCCATTCATGGCTTGCCGCTGGCGGCGCAGCAGGAAGTGCAGGACCTGTTCGGCTTGCTGGCGCTGGCGCCCGCGCGGCGCTTCGTCGCCGGCGTAAAAGATGGCTGGCACGCAGCCGATCCGGCCCAGGTGGCCGCCTTTCTGCAGGCGTGGCGCACGCACCGCCTGGCCACCCTGCAGACGGCCTACCTGGCCCTGCATGACCTGATCCTCGGCGCCTGGTACGCCGATGCCGCCCACTGGGCCGCCATCGGCTATCCGGGACCGCTGCCCGAACTGAGCGCATAAGGCATCCATGAGCACATCCCCCATTCCTGATCCCATCTCCGCCGGCATTGCGGCAGGCTGGAACGTCACCGACGCCAGCACCCTGGGTACCGACCGCACCCTGGAAGCGGACGTCGTCGTCATCGGCAGCGGCGCCGGCGGCGGCGTGACGGCGGAAATCCTCGCGCTGGCCGGCTTGAAAGTCTTGATCGTCGAAGAGGGCGGCTTGAAGTCCTCGAAAGACTTCAAGATGCGCGAAGCGCAGGCCTATCCCGCGCTGTACCAGGAATCGGCCGCGCGCAAGACGCGCGACAAGGCCATCAATATCCTGCAGGGGCGTACGGTGGGCGGTTCGACCACCGTCAACTGGACCTCGAGTTTTCGCACGCCGCCCGGCACCCTCGAATACTGGCGCCGGCATTTTGGCTTGTCCGGCTATTCGGTGGACGCCATGGCGCCGTGGTTCGCCATGATGGAGAAGCGCCTGCACGTGAGCGACTGGGCCGCGCCGCCCAACGAAAACAACGATTTATTGCGCCGTGGCGCCGCGGCGCTGGGGATTCCGACGGCCGCCATCCGGCGCAACGTGAACGGCTGCTGGAACCTCGGCTACTGCGGCATGGGCTGCCCGACCAACGCCAAGCAGTCGATGCTGGTGACGACGATTCCGTCGGCGCTGGCGCTGGGCGCGGGCCTGCTCGTGCATGCGCGCGCCGAGCGTTTCAGCTTCAAGGGCGAGCGCGTCGACAGCCTGCAAGTCACTGCGCTGGACGCGGCCGGGCAAGTACCCATGGGCGTGCGCCTGACGCTGCGCGCGAAACATTTTGTGCTGGCCGGCGGCGCCATCAATTCGCCCGCGCTGCTGCTGCGTTCGCAGGCGCCCGACCCGCACGGCTTGCTGGGCCGGCGCACCTTTTTGCATCCGACCGTGGTGTCGGCGGGCCTGTTCACGCAGCGCGTCGACGCCTACGCGGGGGCGCCGCAGACGATTTATTCGGACCATTTCCTGCACACGGCGCCCATCGACGGCCCCATCGGCTACAAGCTCGAAGCGCCGCCTTTGCACCCGCTGCTGATGGCCACCACCATGGGCGGATTCGGCGATGAACATGCGCGCACCATGCGCGACTTCCCCCATGCGCACGCCTTGCTGGCGCTGCTGCGCGACGGCTTTCACCATGAGGCGGTCGGCGGCAGCGTCTCCATCGACAGCTTCGGCGCGCCCGTGCTCGACTATCCGCTCACGCCGTTCATCTGGGATGGCGTGCGGCGCGCGCTGCTGTCGATGGCGGAAATCCAGTTCGCCGCCGGCGCCAGGAGCGTGTATCCCGTGCACGAGATGGCCAGCCACTACACGAGCTGGACGCAGGCGAAGCGGGCCATCGGCGATTTGCCGATGCAGGCGCTACTGACGCGCGTGGTATCGGCCCACGTGATGGGCGGCTGCGCCATGTCGGACGATGCGCGCCTGGGCGTGACGGGCGCCGACGGCCGCTACCACGGCGTGCGCAACCTGTCCGTGCACGACGGCTCGCTGTTTCCCACGTCGATAGGCGCCAATCCGCAACTGACGATCTATGCGCTGGCCGCGCGCCTGGCCAGCGGCCTGGCGCAGCAATTAACGGGCAAGCCGGCGCCAGTTCCCCTTGCAGGCGCTGCATGATCGCGCGCATCCTCAAGTGGCTGATGCTGCTGCAGGTGCTGGCCGTGCTGGGCTTTGCGTACCTGGCCATGCACGCGTGGGGCGTCGCCTCGCCCGCCATGGCCCTGCTGCTGGCGGGCGCCATGCTGCTGGCCGTGCGCGCGCTGATCGTGGCGCGCAATTTCTGGCAGAGCCGGCGCCTGGGCAGCCCCGTACCAGAGCAATATCAGTTGGGTATCGGGGGGGCCGCGCGCCTGTTTTTCGGCGAGCTGCGCGCTACCCTGCGGTCCTCGTCGTGGGACATGCTGCGTCCGCGCCTGCATGCGGCCGACAACATCGCTGGCCAGGGGCTGCCGGTGCTGCTGGTGCACGGCTATGTGTGCAACCGCGGCTACTGGACGCAGCTGAGCCGGCAGCTGGCGCGGGCCGGCATTGCGCACGACGGCGTCGACCTGGAACCGATAGGCGCCGACATCGAAGACTTCGTGCCGCAGGTCGAGCAAGCGATCGAGGCGCTGTGCGCGCGCACGGGCAGCGACCGGGTCATCATCGTCGCCCACAGCATGGGCGGCCTGGTGGCGCGCGCCTGGCTGCGCCGTTACGGTGCGGCCCGCGTGGCGCGCATCATCACCATCGGCACGCCCCACCACGGCACGGCGCTGGCCAATCTGGCGGCGGGGACGAATGCGCGGCAGATGAGCCGCATCGATGATGCGCCCAGCGGCTGGCTGGCGCAGCTGGCCGCCAGCGAGACGCCGGAGACGCGCGCGCTGATCACGTCGATGTATTCGCATCACGACAATATCGTCGCGCCGCAAGCGTCCGCGCAGTTGCCGGGCGCGCGCAATCTCGCCTTTGGCGGCATCGGCCACGTGGCGCTGGCCAGCGACGCGCGCGTGCTGCGCCGGCTGCTGGCAGAAATCACTATCAAGAACGAAGTCGCTCAGCCCCCTTCGGCCCCCCATTTCGCCTGAGTCCTGTTGTGTTTTGTCTGCATGGCAAGACTGTCTGTTTTGACTCTGCTGTTGCCCCTGTTTAACAACGCAAGGGGCAGATAATGCTGTTTTCCACTGGCGTACTGTATTAAGCTAGCATCGGAAGACAGGCGGTGGAAATTTGTTCTTGAGGCCGCTTGCCCCGTTCCGCAGCCTGACGACGGCCACCTATTTCTCTGGATATATGGCAAGATGTTGTAGGATTGTTATGTTGGCTGCGCAAGCGGAAAGTTGAACGCAGGCAGAAAATGAGTCCATGCAGTTTTTATTGGGGGCGCTAATTGTCCGCACGTATACTGATTATCGAAGATAACGCCACCAATATGGAATTGATGGTGTATTTGCTGCGTGCCTTCGGGTACACGCCGCTGGCCGCCTATGACGGTGAAGAGGGCGTGCGCATGGCGCGCAGCGAATTGCCCGATCTGATCATTTGCGATGTGCATTTGCCCAAGCTCGATGGCTATGGCGTGGTGGCGGAGCTGAAGAAAGACCCGCTGCTGCGCAAGATTCCGGCCTTGGCCGTGACGGCGCTGGCCATGGTGGGCGACCGTGAACGCCTGCTCGAAGCGGGCTTCAATGGCTACATCGGCAAGCCGATCGAACCCGACCTGTTCGTGGCGGAGCTGGAGTCTTTTTTACCCGGGGCGCCGTCGACGCCAGTTAAAAACGACATAGCCACCATCCTGATCGTCGATGATCATGTACTGAATCGCGAATTCCTCACCGCTCTGCTGGGCTACGGCGGCCACCGCCTGCTGGAGGCGGCCAATGGCGCCGACGCGCTGGAAATCCTGCGCACCGAGCGGCCGGACCTGATCATCTCCGACATCCTCATGCCGAACATGGACGGCTACGAATTCGTCACGCGCGTGCATGCCGACCCCGCGCTGACCGATGTGCCCATCATCTTTTATACGGCCACTTACCGCGAGCAGGAAGCGATCCTGCTGGCGCAGGCATGCGGCGTGCGCTGGGTGCTGCCCAAGCCGTCCGACCCCGAGGTTATCGTGCGCACCGTCAACGAGGCGCTGGGGCTGATGCCGGCGGCGGCCCAGGTGGCGGCGGGGCCGGGCGCGGGCGGCGGTGCGGCGCTTCCCGCCACGGGCAAACTGGCCGGCATCGAGCATCAGGTCAGCGGCTACCTCGACGAACTCGAATCGAGCAGCCAGCAGATTTCGCAGCTGGCCAGCCAGCGCGAGGGCCAGGCCGCGCTTCCCGAAGACCTGGGCGTCATGACGGAGCGTCTGTCGCGCTCGCTGTCGAGCCTGCAGGCGGTGAGCCTGCGCCTGACGGCCCTGATCGAACTCGGCATCGAACTGGGCGCCGAACGCGATCCGCGCGCCCTGATCGAGGCGGGCTGCAAGGTGGCGCAGAATATCTGCGTCTCCAAGTACGCCTGCATCGGCGTGCTGGAAGAGGGCGCCGAAAAGCTCAGCTATTTTTCCTCGTGCGGCGCCGAGAAAAACCTCGAGCGCATCGCCAGCGCGCCGCGCACGGGCATTTTGAACCGCTTGCTGGAACAGCGCCAGCCCTACCGGGTCAACGGCTTGAAGGGCGATCCCGGCGCGCTGGGCTTGCCCGACACGCACCCGCCCGTGCATTCCTTCCTGGGCGTGGCCATCGCTTCGCGCGAACGCAGCCACGGCTGGCTGTACCTGGTCGACAAGCTGGGGGCGAATGAATTTTCCGAAGTCGACGAGCGTGTCGCCGCGACGGTGGCGGCGCAGATCGCCGTCGCCTACGACAACCTGCTGCTGTACGACGAGATCAAGCGCCATCACGAGCAGCTGACCCTGGACATGGCGGCGCGCATCCGCCTCGATGAAGACTTGCGCCGCTTCCGCCTGGCGATGGATGCCACGGCCGACGCAATTTTCCTCGTCGACCGCGCCGGCATGTGCTTCGTCGACGTCAACCAGACGGCTTGCCGCATGCTCGGTTTCGAGCGCGAGGATTTCCTGCGCGTGGGGCCGGGCCGCGCGCACGAGGGCGAATCCCAGCTCGAAGAGCTGTACAACAAGCTGCTGGCCGGAGATCAGGGCGGCCCGATGACGGAATTGCAGCTGCAGCGCAAGGACGGCTCGCCGCTGTCGGTGGAAGTGCAGCGGCGCACCCTGCGCTCGGGGCAGAGCTGGATCCTGGTGGCCGTGGCGCGCGACATCACCGAGCGCAAGGATGCCGAGCAGCGTTTGATGAAGCTGGCCCATTTCGATACCTTGACGGGTTTGCCGAACCGCAGCCAGTTTTATGCTTCGCTGACCCATTCGCTGTCCCAGGCGGCCGAACACCAGTGGGCCGTGGCCGTGCTGTTCATGGATGTCGACCGCTTCAAGAATATCAACGATACCCTGGGCCACACCATCGGCGACGACCTGCTGCGGCAGTTTTCCAGCCGCCTCGTCGATTGCCTGCGCGTGCGCGACACCATCGGCCGCTTTGGCGGCGATGAATTTGCCACCATCCTGGTGCTGCCCGAAGGCGCCCAGCATGCCGTGGGCGTGGTCGACAAGATCCGCGAGGCGATGCGCAAGCCCTTCGACTTGCAGGGCCACGAAGTGACGGTGACGGTCAGCATCGGCATTTCCGTGTTCCCCGAGGATGCGCTCGATGCCGACACCCTGATTCAATACGCCGACACGGCCATGTACCGCGCCAAGGAAGCGGGGCGCGACGCCTTCCGCTTCTTCACGGCGGAAATGAATGCGCAATCGATGGCGCGGCTGGACATGGAAAATGCCTTGCGGCGCGCCATCGACAACGAGGAATTCGTGCTGTTCTTCCAGCCCAAGGTGAATATCATCTCGGGGCGCATCAGCGGCGCCGAAGCGCTGATACGCTGGCGCCGTCCCGGCCACGGCATGGTCTCGCCGGCCCTGTTCATCCCCCTGCTGGAAGAAACAGGCCTCATCGTACGCGTCGGCAACTGGGTGCTCGACGAGGCGTGCAAGAAGATCAGCGAGTGGGGCGCCAGCAGCATCGGCCCCGTGCACCTGTCGGTGAACGTGTCGGGCATCCAGTTCTTCGTCGGCGGCCTGGAAGAGGAGGTGCTCAAGGCCATCCGCAAGCACGATATCGCGCCCGACCTGCTGGAACTGGAGCTGACGGAAAGCTCGCTGATGTCGAATGCCGAGGAAACCATCTCCGTGCTGCGCAACCTGAAGGCGCTGGGCATCCAGATTTCCATCGACGATTTCGGCACCGGCTATTCCAGCCTGGCCTACCTGAAGCGCTTCCCCATCGACAAGCTGAAGATCGACATCGCCTTCGTGCGCGAAGTGACGAGCAATCCGGACGACGCGGCCATCGTGCTGGCCATCATCAGCATGGCGCACAGCATGAAACTGGAGGTGATCGCCGAAGGCGTGGAAAACGATGCGCAGCTGGCCTATTTGCGGCGCCACGGCTGCGACGAGATGCAGGGCTATTATTTCAGCCGCCCCGTGCCGCAGGAAGAATTCGAGCAGATGCTGATGGGTGGCAAGCTGCTGCAGGCGCCGCAGGATGATGGCAGCGAAGAGCAGCAAACCTTGCTGATCGTCGACGACGATGTCTTCATGCTCGACGTGCTCAGCGACTTCCTGGCGCAGGACGGTTACCGCATCCTGACGGCGCAGACGGCCGCTGAGGGCTTCGACATCCTGGCGCGCCACAAGGTACAGGTGATCCTGTGCGACCAGTGCATGCCGCTCATGAGCGGCACCGAATTCATGGAGCGGGTCAAGCACCTGTGCCCCGACACCTTCCGCATCATGCTGTCGGCCTTTGCCGACCTGACCCCCATCATGGCGGCCATCAACCGCGGCGCCGTCGACCGCTTCTACACCAAGCCGTGGAAAGGCGCCGTGCTGCGCGAGAATATCCGCGAAGGCTTCCGCCTGCACAAGCTGCTGCATGGCCCCGTGAAAGCGGCGGCTTAGGCGCTGGCCGCGCGCAAGCGACCGGCCGCCGCGTGCGCTGGCGCACCTTGGGGCGCAGTTCGCTATCGAATTAGACTCCCGTCTCTAGTTTTGCTCACTAGAATAAAAATATCCATGAAGTGGCATGGCCTTTCACATGACGGGAGCTGGCGATGGTGAAGAAATTGAAGGAGTTGACCGAAGACAAGGAATTGGCGAGCGCCGTGCGCTCGTCCGCGCAGCAGATCTGGCAAGCGGGCCTGGGCGCCTTCGCCAAGGCGCAGGAAGAGGGCGGACGCGTGTTTTCCAAGCTGGTCAAGGAAGGCACGGAGTTCCAGAAGCGGGCCGAAGACAAGGTGGCCGATGTCAGCGACAGCGTCAGCAAGCTGGCCGATGGCGTGGGCAAGCAGGCCAGCGGTTCCTGGGACAAGCTGGAACAGGTGTTTGAAGAGCGCGTGGCGCGGGCCCTGGCCACCATCGGCGTGCCCATGCAAAACGACATTGCCGCGCTGCACGCCAAGATCGATGCCTTGAGCGTGCAGGTGGCGGCGCTGTCGGGCAAGGCCGCGCCGGCGGCCAAGCCGAAGGCCGTTGCCAAGCCTGCCGCGAAGACGGCGCCGAAAACGGCACCGAAAGCCGTACCGCAAGCGGCACCGAAGGCGGCCGTCGCCAAGGCCCCGGGCAAGGCACCGGTCAAGACGACCGCCAAGGCGGTGCCGCGCACCGCCGCCAAGTCCGTGACCAAGCCCGTGACCAAGCCAGCCGCCAGCAAGCCAGCCGCCAGGCCGGCCGCGAAGAAAAAAGCGCCGCCGGCCTGAGCTGGCGCAGCATTCCTCCGGCCTGCTCGCGCAGGCTTTTTTTTGCCTGCCTTATTCGCCGCCGCCGTGGGGCGCGGTGTTTCATTACGGCTATCTTAGGTGGTATGCTTGAGGCAGAACACAGAGAGATTGCCCGCCATGCTACAAAAAGCACCACGCCGTACCCGCGAACGCATCCTGGAGTTGTCGCTGCGCCTGTTCAATGAGTTTGGTGAGCCGAATATCACGACGACCGTGATTGCGGAAGAGATGAACATTTCGCCGGGAAACTTGTATTACCACTTCCGTAACAAGGACGACATCGTCAACTCGATCTTCGTCCAGTTCGAGGCGGAAATCGAACGCATCCTGACCGTGCCCGACGGGCGCCGCTCGAATATCGAGGATGTCTGGCTGTACCTGCACCTGATGTTCGAACTGATCTGGCGCTACCGCTTTTTCTATCGCGACCTCAACGATTTGTTGTCGCGCAACCGCAAGCTGGAATTGCACTTCAAACTGATCCTGGCGCACAAGATCAAGGTGGCCACGCAGCTGTGCGAAGATTTGCGCAGCGAACAGTCGCTCGAGGCGTCGGACATGGAAGTGGCCGCCATGGCGACGAATATGGTGGTCGTCGCCACCTACTGGCTGTCGTACGAATACGTGCGCAATCCGCGCAAGTACAGCGAGCAGCAATCGATGTCCGATGCGCTGGCGCGCGGCTGCTACCAGGTGCTGTCCCTGATCGGACC
Source organism: Janthinobacterium sp. BJB304 (assembly GCF_002735765.1). Lineage (NCBI taxonomy): Bacteria > Pseudomonadati > Pseudomonadota > Betaproteobacteria > Burkholderiales > Oxalobacteraceae > Janthinobacterium > Janthinobacterium sp. BJB304. Next base: position 171,285 of record NZ_PDZN01000016.1, on the reverse strand, counting down.
CTATTTGCGCAATGAAACGCATTTGCTGTTTCGCAAACTGTCGGAAGAGTATGTGACCAAACTCAAGAACGACTGATGCGGCTGTTGGCGCCACGTCGTCAATTACAGGAGAGATATATGGCTTGGAAACAATTTCCTTATCGGGACGCAGCATATGTCTACACCCCGCAAACCCTGGAAGCGGCCTGGTCGCGCCTGCATGCGGGCGATGTGGAACCGTTTCCCACACACCCTGCGCTGGTGCAAGCCTGGCTGGCCTTCCATGCGGGCGAATTCGAGCGCGCCGTGAAGCTGGGCCTGGCCGTCGGCGTGCCTGGTTATGCGGTGGCGCACAAGGCCACCTGCATCTATGCCACGCACCTGGAAGGCAACGACAGCCAGAAACTCGACATGTACGAGGAAGTGGCCGAGCGCTGCGAGCGCCAGCAGAGCGAGCAGCCGGACAATCCGGCCGGCTACTACTGGCATGCCTACAGCCTGGGCCGCTACGCGCTCGGCACTTCCGTCGTCAAGGCCCTGGCGCAAGGCATGGGGGCGCGTGTGCGCAATAGCCTGGACCGCACGATGACGGTAGCGCCCATGCATGCGGAAGCGCATATCGCGTTTGGGATTTATCATACGGAAATTATCGACAAGGTCGGCGTCATGATAGGGGGGCTGACCTATGGCGCCAACAAGGAAGACGGCTACCAGCACTTCAAGACGGCGCTGGCCCTGACGCCATATTCGGCGTTGGCGCACAGCGAATATGCGCGCGCATTGAATATGCTCGATGGAAAGAAAAAGCTGGCGGAAGCGCTGGCCTTGTATGAAAAGGCGGCCGAGTGCGTGGCACTGGACGCCAAGGAACGCCTCGAAGTCGAGGCGGCGATCGATGAATTGAAAGGGTAGGGACGACTGTGATCAAGGCTTTATGTGTGTACTGTGGCGCCAACGCGGGCGTCTCGCCGGACTATGCCGTGGCGGCGCGCGAACTGGCGCGCGTGCTGGTGGCGGAAAATATTTCGCTCGTGTATGGCGGCGGAAAAGTGGGCCTGATGGGCGTGATCGCCGATGAAGTGCTGCGCCTGGGCGGCGAGGTGACGGGCGTGATTCCCACCCAGCTGGTGGAGCGCGAAGTGGGCCATATGGGCTTGACGCGCCAGTTCATCGTGAAGGACATGCATGAGCGCAAGGCGATGATGGCCAGCCTGTCCGATGCCTTCATCGCCATGCCCGGCGGTTATGGCACCCTGGAAGAACTGTTCGAGATGCTCACATGGGCCCAGCTGGGCTTGCATGCCAAGCCCATCGGCCTGCTCAATGTCGACCGTTTCTATGATGGCTTGATTGCTTTCGTGCAAAACGGCAAGGAGCAGGGTTTCATCCGTCCGCAGCACGCGGCGTTCCTCAATGCCGACGCCGATCCTGCAGCGCTGGTGCAGCGCCTGAAGGAGTGCGCGCCGTAATGCCGTTTTCGCCTGGCGGTGCGTATGCCGCCAGGCAACTATTTTCCCTGCCGCTTGCAAGGGCCATGCAGTACGCACTGCATGGCTTTTTTATTTCTGCATGGGAAAATTGATCGGGCCTGATGAGTTAATTAATAAAAATATGGCAAAAAAATTGCAGTGGTAGCATGTTTTTTTGAAAATGAAGATGCTTTTTAAGCATGGCTGTGGTCTACTGGCATGGTTCAAACGTTAGGAATATCGGACACCGACGAGCGTTGTACAGACTCCCAAAAAAGGTGCCGGTCCATTTCAAGTTGCCACAACCACGCTACTTCATCATCTCGAAAGGATGCTATTTTGAAACCTATGACCCTCTTGCGAGCGACCGCTGTCGCCGCCATTCTGGCCAGCGCTGGCGGCGCCCACGCACAAACCACCATCATCGGCTTCGATCCGCTGGAACAACCCGGCTACTTTGGTTCCGTGTTCAAGTCCTACTCCGAAGGCGGCTACAACTTCGACAGCAGTTTCGGGCTGCTGAGCTCGGCACACCAGAATAGCCTCGCCTACGCCGGTTCGGCCGGTCTCGGTGCGACGCTCCTGTCGACGACGACCCTGAGCCGTGCCGATGGCGGCGCTTTCTCGCTGAGCTCGATCAGCCTGGCCGACTTCGTGAGCTTGCCCGGTTCCTTTGACGTGACCTTCGTCGGCCACCAGGTGGGCGGCGGCACGGTGAGCCAGACCTTCACCCTCGGCGGCGGCCACACCTTCGCCGACTACACGTTTACGGGTTTCAGCAATCTGTTGTCGGCAACGTGGAAGGAAGGCGCCTTGCATACCTTCCAGGTCGACAATATCGCCGCTAGCGTGAGCGCCGTGCCGGAACCGGCCACCTACGGCATGCTGCTGGGCGGTTTGGGCCTGCTGGGCTTCATGCTTCGCCGCAAGAACGCCGCCTGAGCCTGAGCATGGCGCCGGCCATGCCGGCGCGCCTGTAAAAAAGCCGCCCGTTTACCGGGCGGCCATGCTGACTAGCCAGCGCACTCGAACAATGCCGCCCAGTGTATGCCGGGCGGCATTTTCACGTGGACTTCATGCGCAGGCCGTCATGCGCAGCAGTTCATGACCACAGGCGCTGGCCTGACAGGTCGAGCTGGGTCAGGTACAGGCGCACGTCGAATTCGTACTGGTGGTACTGCGGTTCCATATATGTGCACAGCTTGTAGAAGGCCTTGTCGTGCTGCTTTTCCTTGACGTGCGCCAGTTCGTGCACGGCGATCATGCGCAGGAATTCCAGCGGCACTTCCTTGAACATGGTCGCCACGCGGATTTCATGTTTGGCCTTGAGCTTGCCGCCCTGCACGCGCGAGATCGAGGTATGCAAGCCCAGCGCATGCTGGATCACATGGATCTTGCTGTCGAACGCCACTTTGTTGATCGGCTCGGCATTGCGCAGGAATTCATTCTTCAAGTCCTGCACATATTGGTACAGCGATTTGTCGTTGCGCACATCGTGTGCGTTCGGGTAGCGTTTTAATAACACTTCGCCCAGTTTGTCTTGCGCGATCAGTTGCTGCACTTGCGCTTGCGTTTGTTCGGAATAGGCGCTCAGGTATTTCAGGGATGGCTGCATGCGGGGAGGGGCGGGACGTGGCGCGGAGGTGTCGGTAAGGCGAGAATGTACCATACCGCCGCGCCCCGCGCTGCGCCAGCCCTTGCACGGAGCCGCCAGGGCCGCCCCGTGCCTTCCCGCGCCAAGCCGTGCGTTACCGGGCTAAGCCGCTCGCTCGGCCCGGCAAGTCCTGCAGCCCGGTCAGCCCTTGTCGTCTTCGTCCTTGCCGCCCTGCTGGCCGGTGCCGCCGCTGCGCCCCGCCGTGCTGCTGCGGTTTTCATTGGCGCGCTGGGCAGATTGCCGGCTTTCGCCGCCTTTCCTGCCGATTTCCGCCATGTGTTCGCGGTTGCGGCTGACGGCTTCACCACCTTTCTGCCCGGCACGGCGTGCTTCTTCCGAGTCGAATTCATGCGCCGTGCCTTTTTGATGGGCTGCCTGGCCGCCCTTGCTGGCAATTTCGCGTTGCTGTTCCTCATTCATGGCGGCGAAACCGCGCTTGCTCGTGCCTTTGGCGCTGCCCGATTCGCTGGCTTTCTGGCTGCTGCCAGTGCCTTTGCCCTGTTCATTACCTTGATTGCTAGCCATGTCGCTCTCCTTGCTGTCGAGTGGGGGTCAAGTGGTCTGTGCAGGCGCTCAATGCGCCTGATCGGATTGCCTGCTGTTATCGTGGCTGCGGCCCGCGCCGTCGCGGTGGCCCGTGGCGTGCATTTTTTCGATCATTTCACGCTGGCGCTGCGTGGCTTTTTCCGTTTCTTCCGCTGTCTTGCGCACCACTTCGTCAGCGAAGGCCACGGCCGTGCGGCTCGTTTCGGGCAGGTGGTTCTCTGCCGTGCGGTTCATCTCGACATTGGCGTTGGCGACGAGATTGCCGAGCTGCTGCTGGTATTGGTGCAGCTTGTTACTGCTTGGCTGCAACTGGCCAGCGGCCAGCGACATGAACTCGCCCGTGTCGCGCGCGCCCAGCAGTTGCTGGCTGGCGTTGCTCCACTCGTGCAGCAAGTCTTGCGCCAGCCGCAGATGCAGCTCGCTCAATTGCTGCGCCGTATCGAACATCTTGCGCGATAGTTCCGTGGCGAAATTGCATTGGGCCTCGAGATGGGACTTCAGAGCCGGGCTGAGACTGGGGAAAATACTGTTTGTGAACATGTTCTACCTCAATGAAAAGCTGATCCAGAAAACATCCGGCGCACCGGATGCGGCGTATGGTGAAACAAGCAAAGAGATAGACGCCGGATGGCGTGCCAGGTTCCACGCCAGTTACCGGTTTGGCGCGAGAATGGGAGCTGGCAGGCACAAAAACGCGATGCCTTTGTGTTAGATCAAATGAACGCCAGTTAGCTCGCTGCTGCTGGCAGCCATGCTGTTTGTGTGGAAAATGCAGGCTTACCGGCCCGGCCGTGCGACAATAGCCGGCTCGCGGCAGCGCAGCCGATGGCCGGCGCGCGTGGCTGAGCCGAGCATCGCCTTACTTTTTTACCTATTTCCGCGACCATGACGCATCCCGAATACATCCTGACCCTGTCCTGCCTGGACCAGCGCGGCATCGTGCACCGCGTGTCCGGCTTCCTGGCCGATCACGGCTGCAACATTCTCGATTCCGCCCAGTTCGGCGACCAGGAATCCCAGCTGTTCTTCATGCGCGTGCATTTCGCGCTGGAAGACGGCGCCGTCAGCGACGCCCAGTTGCGCAGCGACTTCGCCGACTTGTCGCAAGTCATGCAGCGCAATGGCCCCTTCCATGGCCAGTTGCACGATGCGCGCGTCAAGCCGCGCGTGATGCTGATGGTGTCGAAGATCGGCCATTGCCTCAACGATTTGCTGTTCCGCTACAAGAGCGGCTTGCTGAACGTGGAAATTCCCGCCATCGTGTCGAATCACATGGAGTTCTACCAGCTGGCGGCCAGCTACAATATTCCCTTCCACCACTTGCCATTGGCGGCCGGTGCGCCGGAAGCGGCCAAGCTGGCGCAGGAAGCGAAGATCCTCGACCTGATGGACACGCACAAGATCGACCTGGTGGTACTGGCGCGCTACATGCAAATCCTGTCGCCCGGCCTGTGCCAGGCGCTCGACGGCCGCGCCATCAATATCCACCACTCCTTCCTGCCCAGCTTCAAGGGCGCCAAGCCGTATGCGCAGGCGCATCACCGCGGCGTCAAGCTGATCGGCGCGACGGCCCATTTCGTCACGGGCGACCTGGACGAAGGCCCGATCATCGAGCAGGACGTCGAGCGCGTCGACCATGCGATGGATGCGGAAACGCTGACGGCCATTGGCCGCGACGTCGAGTGCGTGGTGCTGGCGCGCGCCGTGAAATGGTTCGTCGAGCATCGCATCCTGAAAAATGGCGACAAGACCGTGGTTTTCCGCTGATACCGACTTCACTATTTACTTTACCGAGACAGAAACACGATGGCCCTCAAAGCAACAATTTTCAAAGCCGATCTGCAGATCGCCGACATGGACCGCAATTACTACCAGGATCATGTGCTGACCCTGGCGCGCCACCCGTCCGAAACGGACGAGCGCATGATGGTGCGCCTGCTGGCGTTCGCCATCCACGCGGACGAGGCGCTGACCTTCACCAAGGGCCTGTTCGATACGGAAGAGCCCGACCTGTGGCAGAAGGATTTGACGGGCGCCATCCAGCTGTGGATCGAAGTGGGCCAGCCGGATGAAAAGCGCATCCTGAAGGCGTGCGGCCGTTCGGAACAGGTCATCGTCTACAGCTATGGCGCAACCAGTCACATCTGGTGGAAACAGATCGCCAACAAGCTGGAACGGGCGAAGAACTTGACCGTGATCAACTTGCCGTCGGAAGCGGCGCAAGACATGAGCAAGCTGGCGCAGCGCAACATGCAACTGCAATGCACGATCCAGGATGGCCAGATCTGGCTGACCGACAGCGTCAACACGGTCTTGATCGACCGCGAACCGGTGAAGCCGGCACGCTGATGTTGACGGTTTGAAATGCAAAAAGCCCGGATCGCTCCGGGCTTTTTGCATTGCGCCGCCGCTTTACGGGGCCGCGTCTTCGTCGTTGCTGACGATGACCAGCAACTGCGCCTGCTGTGTGCCGATGCTGCGCGTGCGGTGCGGAATCAGGGCGTTGAAATACACGGAGTCGCCCGTGTGCAACTGCACGGTTTCCTGGGGAAACTCGATTTCAATCGTGCCCTGGTGCACGAACAGGAATTCCTCGCCCGCATGTTCCTTGAAGGCGGAGGTGGCGAAATCGGGCGCCGGATACACCATGAAGGGCAGCATTTTCTTCGGTGCCACGCCGGCGGCGATGCTGGCGAAATGCGGCAGCGGCGGCATCGCGCCCGCGCTGGCCGGATCGCCGGCGCGCGTGATGGTGACGGCCGCCTGCCGGTGGTTGTCGCTGAATAGCTGCTCCACGTCCACCTGCATCGCGTGCGACAGTTTCAGCGCGACGGCGATTGAGGGCACGCTCAGGCCCCGCTCCACCTTGGACAGGTAACTCTTCGTCAAGCCGCTTTTTTCCGCCAGCTGTTCCAGGGTCCAGCCCTTGTGTTTTCTCAGCAGTTTCAGACGCATAGCCATGGTTGCATCGGTCGATTTAAAAAAACTATTGTACCTCATGACACAAAGTGTCCTAAAATACACTCGGTTTCCTCGGATTGGGTTGCGCGGCTGTTGCCGTGCATGCCGGGAAGCGTAGTCAGCATGAGTGAAGGATCAACGATGCAGCACAATACTCAGTATGAAGCAGCGGCACCGGGCGCCAGCCTGGCCTTGTCGAAAGACGAACTGGTGGCCATCGCCGAGCGGCGCCTGGCCAGCGTCACGCAGGACAGTGCCTGGTCGGCGCGGCAAACCCTGGCGCTGTCCTGCCGCATCCTGTTCGATGGCGGACATGATTCCGGCCTGGCAGGGCAGATCAGCTGCCGTGGCGGCCAGGACGCCACGTTCTACACGCAACAGCTGGGCCTGGGCTTCGATGAAATCACGGCCAGCAATCTGCTCGAGGTCGACCATGACCTGCGCGTAGTGCACGGCGAGGGCATTCCCAACCCGGCCAACCGTTTCCACAGCTGGATCTACCGCCAGCGCCCGGACGTGGCCTGCATCATCCACACGCATCCCACGCACGTGGCGGCGCTGTCGATGCTGGAGCAGCCGCTGCAGGTGTCGCACATGGATACCTGCCCCCTGTTCGACGATTGCGCCTTCCTGCCCTCGTGGCCGGGCGTGCCGGTAGGAAATGAAGAAGGCGAGATCATCGCCGGCGCCCTGGGCGACAAGCGCGCCATCCTGCTGGCCCATCACGGCCAGCTGGTGGTGGGCCGCACGGTGGAAGAGGCGTGCATGCTGGCCTTGCTGATGGAACGGGCAGCCCGCTTGCAATTGCTGGCCATGGCGGCCGGCACCATCCTGCCCTTGCCCCCGGCCCTGGCGCGCGAGGCGCACGACTGGATTTCCACGGCCCGGCGCGACACGGTGACCTTCGCCTATTACGCGCGGCGCGCCCTGCGCCAGCACGCCGACTGCCTGGCCTGAACCACACACACTGATTAAAGGAAGCAACATCATGCAGACACCATTTCACGGCATCATTGCCTACCCTGTCACCCCCTTCACGGCCGATGGCGGCGACGTCGACCTGCCGCGCCTGCAACAACTGATCGAGCGCCTGATTGCCGACGGCGTGCACAGCATCGCCCCGCTGGGCAGCACGGGCGAGAGCGCCTACCTGCAGGACGCGGAGTGGGAAGCCGTCGCCGCCACCTCGCTGGCCGCCGTCGCCAGGCGCGTGCCCACGGTGGTGGGCATTTCCGACCTGACCACGGCGGGCGCCATGCGCCGCGCCCGCTTTGCGGAAAAGCAGGGCGCCGCCGCGGTGATGGTCTTGCCCGTGTCGTACTGGAAATTGAGCGAGGAAGAAATCGTGCGCCACGTGGCGCGCATCGGCGACGTCGTGGGCATTCCGATCATGCTGTACAACAATCCGGCCACCAGCGGCATCGATATGTCGCCCGAGCTGATCGTGCGCATCTGGCGCGAGGTGCCGAATGTGACGATGGTCAAGGAAAGCACGGGCGACATCCAGCGCATGCACCGGCTGGCGCAGCTGAGCGGGGGAGCGTTGCCGTTCTACAACGGCAGCAATACCCTGGCCTTCGCCGCGCTGGCGGCCGGCGCCCGCGGCTGGTGCACGGCCGCGCCCAACCTGCATGCGGGCTTGCCGCTGGCCCTGTATGCGGCCGTGCAGGCGGGCGACCTGGCGCGGGCGCGTGAATTGTTCTTCCAGCAATTGCCATTGCTGCAGTGCCTGATGAAAGGGGGCTTGCCGCCCACCGTCAAGGCGGGGCTGGCGCTGCGGGGTTTTGATGTGGGCACGCCCCGCGCGCCGCTGCAGCCGCTGGGCGAGGCGGCCACGGGGGAACTGGCCGCCGTGCTGGCCGGCCTGGCTGCTTAATTCGGCGCGGCACCCAGGCGCTTGATGCTGCTCGAACGCTGCATGCTGCGGCTGATGCGCGGGTCGCCGTAGTAGCTCACTTCGCCCGAACCGCCGATGCTGATGGTCAAGTCATCCTTGGCCCACACCTGCGCCTCGCCCGAGCCGCCGATGCTCACCTGCACGTCGCGCGCGGCCAGCTTGCCCGCCTGGATATTGCCCGAGCCGCCGATCGACGCCGTCAGCTGCTCGGTCTTGCCGCTGGCCTTGAAGTTGCCGCTGCCGCCGATGGCCACGGACACCTGGCGGCTGTCGAGCTCGCGCGCGTTGATGGAGCCGGAACCGCCCACGTCGAAGCGCAGATTCTCGGCCCGCAAGCCCGTTGCCGTGATGTTGCCCGAGCCGCCCACGCTGACGCGCTCCACCTGGCGCGCCTGGATGACGATGGTCAGGCTGCTCTGGCGGAAATTCGCGTTGCGCTTGGCGGGGCGGATGCGCAGGGTGCCGTTTTCCACGGCTGTCTCGATCAGCGGCAGGATATTGTCGTCGGCTTCGATGGTGACGCTGTCCGTGTTGCCGATACGCAGCTCGACCGTGCCCGGCACGTTCAGCGCCACGCCATGGAAACTGCCCACTTCGCGCGTCTGTTTTTGCAGCTTGCCGCTGCCCTGGACGCTGTTGCCGGAAATCCAGTCCAGCGGCGAGGCCAGCGCCGGCGCGGCCGGCATGGCCAGCGCGCAGGCGGCCAGCAACAGGGCGGTCGCGGCGCTGGCGCGGCGGTGATGGAAAAGTGTCGGTGTCATTCTTGCTCCCTGTTTTGAATTGGACTGCAGGCATGGTATGCCAGCCGGCCGCGTCCGCGTATCGCGTTGCGACAGACTGCGCCGGCAGCGGCATGGAATGCAGGAGGATGCGACAGGATGGCATGAGGTATCATGCCGGTATTGGACATACGACGACCGGCACGCGCCGCTCACACTACTGGAATTACATGCTGATCATCACCATCAAACAGGGCAAGGAAAAGAGCTTGCTGGGCCAATCGTGGATTTACGCATCCGCGATTGAAAAAGTCGAAGGCAAGCCGCAGGAAAAAATGAAGCCCGGCTCGACGGCCATCGTGCAGAGTTCTTCGAAACAATTTATCGCCCGCGCCGCCTACAATTCGAAGTCGCAGATCCGCGCGCGCATCTGGAGCTTCAAGGAAGACGAACCGGTCGACCACGCGCTGATCAAGCGCAGGGTCAAGGCCGCCATCGAGAAAAAACTGCCAGCCATCAAGAAATCCGGCGAAAACCAGCTGCTGACCCTGATCAAGGGCGAAGACGAAGGCTTGCCGGGCCTGGTGGTGCAACTGTTTGGCGGCGTGCAGGGCTATCTGATCTGCGAATTCAACGCCGGCGGCGTCGACGCGTGGAAAGTGGCCATCGTGCAATCGCTGATGGCGTCCACCGGCTGCGTGAACGTGTACGAGCGCTGCGACGACCTGATGCGCAAGGGCGAAGGCTTGCCCCTGATCGACGGCGCCCTGGCCGGCGAAGAACCGCCCGATGAAGTCATGCTGACGGACAACGGCGTGCGCTATGCGCTGGACCTCAAAACGGGGCACAAGAGCAAGTTCCGCTGAGGACGGCTGTTTGACATGAAAAGAACCGGCGTGAGCCGGTTTTTTATTGGATTACGCAATAAAAACACTGGGAGGGACGTCGAATCGTTGTGCCAATGCCTTGATTTGCCGCACATTCAGATCCCGCTTGCCGTTGAGCACTTCAGAGACGACGCCTTGGGTGCCCACTTCCGGTACGTCGGACTGTGTCAGTGCATGTTGTTCCATTAACTGGCGCAGCGTGGCCGCAGGCGAAACAGGGGCAGCCGGGAAATGCTCCTGATCGTAATCGGCTATCAACCGGCCGATACTGTCAACCAACCCCGCCAACGGGTGTTTTTCATCGGCGGCCCCCGCGTCCAATAGCTGATGCAATACGCTGACAGCTTGTTCATAAGCTGGCGCATCAGGAATCGCCTGCAGAGGGACCAGTTTGGACAAGGCCTGATAGTGGACAGTGATTTCTGTAATCATCTCACGATGCATCAAGGTTTCCATGCGTCGTACTCCTTGTGCGTCAACACTTCCCGGATGAACAGCAATTGGCGATTGAAGTGAATGGCGGCAATGATCCGGTACTTGTTACCGCCAATATTAAAAACATAGTAATCACCGACGCGATCCGTGGCGTTAAATATCGACTTCAGCATGGCGAAATTGGCAAAAGGCCTCGATTCGATGATCTTGCGCCATGCCTGCATGGGCTCGCCCGCCAGGGGATGTTTCCTGGCGAAATCGATCAAAGCCTTGTTTGCGACGATGCGCATATGTCGAAGCGATGCCGTGACGAAGCGATATCATGAGCGCAGATTATCTCAATTTGAGATAATCGTCAAACGGCATTATTCCAGCGGCACGCTGCGGTACTTGTTTACCTCCAGCGCCGACACCGCCGGCGCATCATTGCCCCACGACGCACGCAGATATGTGACCACGGCCGCCACTTCCGCATCATCCATGACGGGACCGAACGGCGGCATGCCGTAGGGGCGCGGGTTGCCTTTTGTCCCGGGCGCAAAGCCGCCGTTGAGCACGAGGCGGATGGCGTTCACGGCCGAGACCGTCGTCAGCGCGCGGTTGCCGGCCAGCGGCGGGTAGCCGGGCGGTACACCCTTGCCGTCGGCCTGGTGGCAGCTCGCGCATTGCGCTTCATACAGTTTTGCGCCCAGCGCCAGTTGCTGCCGGGCTTGCTCCGACGTGTCGCGCGGCGCCCGTTGTGCGGGCTGCGCGGGGCCGGGCAGGCTTTTCAGGTAGACGGCCATGGCCTGCACGTCGGCGCCGCTCATGTGCTGCAAGCTTTGCCGCACGACTTCCGCCATGGGGCCGAAGACGGTGGCGCGCGGCGATACGCCCGTTTGCAGCAATTCCACGATATGCGCCGTGTCCCAGTCGCCCAGGCCTGCTTCCGCGTCCGACGTCAGCGACGGCGCATACCAGCCCAGCACGGGGATCAGGCCGCCCGACAGGCCGTCGTCACTGCCGCCCAGGGTGGTGCGGCTGCTATGGCAGGCGCTGCAGTGGCCCAGGCCTTGCACCAGGTAGGCGCCCCGGTTCCATTCCATGCTTTTGCCCGTCAGCGGCTGGTACACGCCCGGCTTGAAGTACAGGGCGCGCCAGGCGGCCAGCGCGATCTGCTGGTTGTAGGGGAAGCGCAGCGCGTGCGGCGCGTTCGCCTGTTTGTGCGGCGGCACGCTTTGGAAATACGCATACAGGGCGTCGCTGTCTTCGCGCTGCACCTTGGTGTAGCTGGTGTAGGGAAAGGCCGGATACAGCAGCCGGCCGTCTTTCGACTTGCCGTTGTGGATGGCGCGCCAGAAATCGTCGGCCGTCCAGCTGCCGATGCCCGTTTCCTTGTCGGCCGTGATGTTGGGCGAGAGCACCTTGCCGAACGGCGTCTGCAGGGCGCGGCCGCCCGCGTAGGGCACGCCGCCGCGCGTCGTGTGGCAGGCCATGCAATCGCCCGCCTTGGCCAGGTAGGCGCCGCGCGCGACCAGCTGTTCCTGTCTCAGGGGACTGGCCACGGCGGGCGGACCGATGTCGTCCGCCGGCCACAGCAGGAATCTGGCGCCGGCCGCAACGATGGCAACGCCGGCAATCGCGATCATCCATTTTTTCATGGCGCCACCTGCGCGCTGGAGCCCGGCACGCCGCCGCAATGCAGGGGCAAGGGCAGGGCGATGCTGCTGGCGGGGCGCGCGTCGGCGCTGGCCACTTGCGTGCCCAGCCAGGCCGAGACGGCGCCCACGTCCGCGTCCGACAGGCGCTGCGCCACTTGCGCCATGCAGTCGGGCGCGTGGGCGCGGCGGATGCCGTTCTTCCACGCACCCAGCTGGGCATTGATATAGTCGCGCGGCAAGCCCAGCAAGCCGGGGATGGCGGGCGCCACGCCGGCCAGCTGCTGGCCGTGGCAGGCGATGCAGGCGGGAAGCTTCTTGCTCGCGTCGCCATGCAGCACCAGTTGCTTGCCGCGTTCCAGGGCTGTCGTGCCGGCGCCGCTGGGCTGGGCCGGCGGCGGGGCAGGGTGCTGCGCCGCAAAATACTCGGCGATTTCGCGCAGGTAATCGTCCGGCAAGTGCTCGACCATGTAGTTCATCATCGGATACTGGCGCCGTCCCTCGCGAAAGTTCAGCAGCTGGTTGTACAGGTAGCCTGAAGGCTTGCCGGCGATGCGGGGAAAGAAGGCGTCGTGGCGTTCCTTCGGCGCATGGCAGGCCGTGCACGCCTTGATGCGCTGTTCCAGGCTGTCGTGGCCGGCTGGCAGCGCGGCGGGCGCGGCCAGCGCCATGCCGGGCCAGGCGATAGCCAGGGCCAGCACCAGCACGCGGGGAGAATGCAGTAGCATGGGGAGTTGCATGGGGAAATAACCTGTCTCGTCGGTCGATATGCCGTGCCGGTGTTGCTGCCCGGATGTTGTTACCCTAGCATATACCGGGTGCTGTCACTGTGACAGGATCAGTTGTGCAATAAAACTACGGATCAGTTTGAGGAGCAGGGTTGAAACGATATGAGGAATTGGCGGAAGAAGTCGCCGCCATGATCAGTACGCAGCTGTTGCTGCCGGGTGACAAGTTGCCCTCCGTACGCCAGCAGCATGCGCGCAGGGGCGTGAGCCCGTCGACGGTGTTCCAGGCGTATTATTTGCTCGAAGCGCGCGGCATGATCGTCTCGCGTCCCCGCTCCGGCTATTACGTGGCGCCGCAGCGCGCCGCGCTGGCCCCCGAGCCGGACAGTTCCCACCCGCTCGACGCCAGCACCACCGTCGACGTCAGCGACCTCGTGTTCGAAGTGCTGGGCGCCGCGGGCGCGCGCGATATCGTGCCGTTCGGTTCGGCCTTTCCCAGCCCGCAGCTGTTCCCCATGGAAAGGCTGTCGCGGGCCGTGTCGGCCAGCATGCGCCGCCTCGACCCGTGGAGCACCGTCACGGATCTATCGCTGGGCAATGCCGAGCTGCGACGCCAGATCGCCCTGCGCTACCAGCTCGACGGCGTGCCCGTTTCCAGCGACGACATCGTCATCACGAATGGCGCGCTGGAAGCGCTGAACCTGTGCCTGCAAGCCGTCACGCGGCCCGGCGACACGGTGCTGATCGAGTCGCCCAGCTTCTATGCCTGCCTGCAGGCGCTGGAGCGGCTGGAACTGAAGGCGGTGGAAATTGCCACCAGCCCCCGTGACGGTGTCGACCTGGCCGCGCTGGAAGAGTTGCTGCAACGCCACCGGCCCAAGGCGTGCTGGCTGATGACGAGTTTCCAGAACCCTCTGGGCAGCCTGATGCCGCCGCAAAAGAAGCGCGCGCTGGTCGAACTGCTGGCGCGCCATGGCGTGCCGCTGATCGAGGATGATGTGTATGGCGAGCTGTATTTCGGCAAGCAGCGTCCGGGCCTGACGAAAAGCCACGACAGCGCGGGCCTCGTCATGCATTGCAGCTCGTTTTCCAAGACACTGGCGCCCGGTTTCCGGCTGGGCTGGGCCGTGGCGGGCCGCTATGCGCGCCAGGTCGAGCGCTTGAAACTGACGACGAGCCTGTCGGCGCCCATCCCCCTGCAGATGGCGCTGGCCGATTATCTGGCGCAGGGCGGCTACGACCGCCATCTGCGCCAGCTGCGCTTGACCCTGGCTGCGCAGCAAAACACCATGCTGCAGGCGATCGCCGTGCATTTTCCGCCCGGCACGCGGGTAACGCGGCCACAGGGCGGCTATTTCGTCTGGGTTGAAATGCCGGCGGGCATCGATGCGCTGGCCTTGCACCGCAGCGCGCTGGCGGCCGGCATCAGCATCGCGCCCGGTCCCATCTTTTCCGCCACGCGCGCGTTTCGCCACTGCATCCGCCTCAATTATGGCCACCCGTGGAGTCCGCAGCTGGAAGAGGCCATCGCCACCCTGGGGCGGCTGGCGCAGAGGGCGGCAAGCGGCACATGAAAAAAGGTCCTTGCGCCAGCAAGTGTTTCATTCCAAAAGGAAATATTGCTGTTATATTGAAGTATCTATAACGAATGATGGGAATGATAATGGATAACACGCAGCCGGAACTGGGTCGTACGCAAGATACGACGCTGGCCATTCTGTCCCACGTTGGCGGCCTGTTCACCAGCTGGGTGGCGCCGCTGATCATTTACCTGATCAAGAAAGACGATGCGGATAAATTCTCGGCCGAGAACGCCCGCGAGGCGCTCAATTTCCAGATCACCCTGATCATCTGGTATTTCGCCTGCTTCATCCTGTCGTTCGTGCTGATCGGCCTGTTCCTGTTCTGGATCGTGGCGCTGGCCAACCTGGTGTGCTCGATCGTCGCGGCAGTCAAGGCCAGCAATGGCGTCACTTACCGCTATCCCCTGACCTTGCGTCTGGTCAAATAAGGCTGCGCCGGCCGCCGGGTGTCAGCCCGGGCGGCCGGGCAGTATCAGGAATGATGCAAAGTCGGGCGCCACCGTGGTGGCAGTCCCTGTTTCGTGCGACCACAGCACGACCACCGGCTCGCCCGATGGCCCTGTTTGCGCATAGTCAAAACAATAGTAATCGCCCGTGCCGAACTGGGCAAAGGGCAGCAGGGATGCGGCATCGCCGTCATCCGCATTCTCGAGCCACTCTTGCCAGTCGGTGCGGTAATGGCGTTCTATCGATTCCCACGTCTTGCGCGCATTAGCCGCGTCGTAGACGGGAAAGATGCTCAAGGCGCCCAGCGCGCGGCCATTGTTGACCAATAACCATTGCACGTAGGACGCGGGCAGCCCACGCCCCAGCGCCTGTTCGGCGGCGGTGATCGCGTCAGGCGTGGTGCCGATGGACTTGTTCTTGCTCATGTTGCAGGAAGGCGCGCCGGCTCAGGCGGCGACTGGCGGCGGGCCAGGCGGCGTACTGGCGCGCGGCGCTTTTTGCGGCGCCACCTTGCCGCCTTCGGCGATCCAGCGGCGATACACGCGCAGGGCCACTTGCGCATCGTCGGCCGCGTACAGGATCTGCTTTTCCGTCAGGCGCGACGTGGCCCAGTTGGTGGTGGAGATCTTTTTCGATTTCTGCAGGTGCAGGCCGAAAAATTTGGCCACGGCCGTCTTCGCGCCCAGGTCGTTGCGCTGGCCGCCGCGCAGGGCGACGGACAGGTCGAGCACCTGGGCTGGCGCGATGCCCAGCTTGTTGCGCAGGCGCTTGACGTCGTCGGACAGGCCAAAGCCCACCTTCAGGGTGGTGGTCGATTCGAGGATGGCTTTGAGTTCGGCCAGGGCCGGCGCCGGCGTGCTGCCCACCTGGAACAGGTAGGCGATGTCGTCGGTAGCCAGCTGGATCAGATGGGGCCCCGTGGAGGACTCGCCCTTCACAAAAGTAGGCTTCGACTCCGTATCGAAGCCGATGGCGTCCGCTGCCAGCAGGGCGGCCATGGCCGCCTGTGCATCATCGCTGGTACGTACCAGCTTGACGTGGTCGAGGGCGATGCCTTGATACGGGGGGAGTGGCGGTACGGCAGCTGTGTCCATGAAACCGGATCAGCCTTTGCGCGAGAATTTCGCGGTCAGCTGATTCAGTTTTTCCAGGCGCAAGCGGTTCGCTTCTTCGGCGGCCGCCGCGTCGCGCTCGGCTTTCTTGCGCTCGGCTTCCTTCTTGAAGCGCTGCTGCAATACTTGCGTGGCGTGGTCGCGGTGCGTTTGCGTCACTTCCGCGCCGGCGGTGCCGTCGAGGTCGTAGCGGATTTTGGCTTTTTCCATCACGCGCAGGTAGCGCAGCGAACCCGTGTGGATGCCCAGCGCCGTGCGCATCAGCTTGCGGTCCAGGTCCGGCAGGCGCGCCAGGATCTGCTTGTCGATACCGATCGACAAGGGCAGGCAATCGCGGAATGGCGGGAATTGCTCCTGGAACTGTTTCAGCAGGGCGCGCGCGGTCAGGCCGGCAGGCGCCGGCGTGGTCGCTGCGGCCGGTGCCGCCGCTGGGGCTGCATCGACTGGCGTGTCAGGAGTGGTGGCTTGCTGGTCTGGCGTGGAGCTGGTCATCGACATCATTGGTTGGGCTATAAAAGGGGAGCATAGCACGCGCCACAGGCAAGTGCATTGTCTTTTTTGGCAACTTGCGCTGCAACAAGCGGGTCCGCCCTACAGCGGACGCAGCGCGAAATACGGGAAATGTGTATAATGTCGGCTTGCGCTGATGACTGGACCCGGTTTTTGATGGTCTGGCTCAGGTGTGCAGGGGATAGGAGCAGTGCGGTGCAGGGCCATCATTATTGATATTTTTGATATCAGATATTTTGCTTATCAATTATCCAGATAACTGGCCTTCGTGCATAATCTTGCTCTCCGCTGTGTCTTCACTGAACAACAATAGATTCAAGCCCGTTCTGGTACGGGCTTTTTTTCATTCCGCAATGTACATCGCTTATTTATCTGACCCGGCTTCGGCCCCGCCGCTCCGCATGACGGATGCGCGGGCTTTGAACGTCCCGATAGACAGGCGCCGCTGCCCTTGACGGCAGCCGCAACAATACGCTCCATCGAGTCCGGTTTCGCAGGCTTAGGTGGAATCATTCACTTCGCGCCGACACCATCTGGTCTCGCATTAAGAGATATCTCATGAAGAATACGCCAAAAACTTTAACGTTGTCCGCCAAGGCGCCACGCCCAGCCGCGGCGCCACTTGCCGTACCCAAAACGACTTTATCTTACTTCATCGATAATGCGCAAGCGAATCCGGAAGCCACCGTCACGACGGCGCCCACCGTCGTCACCGTGGTGAAGAAAAGCCGCTCGCGCCTGGCTGCCGTGCCGCCGGCCGATGCGGCTGCCGAAGCGCCAGCGGCGGCTGTCGACGCCGTGGCCGAAGTGGCCGAGGTGACCGACGCCGCACCGGCCAAAACGCCAAGCGTGAAGGTCGCCCCTGGCGCCAAGGCCCCGGCCGCGCCGCGCAAGGTCAGCGAAAGCGCCGCCACGAACAAGGTGGTGACGGCAGCCCGCTCGAAAGTCGTGCGCGCCAAGCCTGAGGCGGCACCCGTGACCATCATCACCGGCGCGCAAGTGGTCAGCAAGACCACGGACGCCGATGCCCTGGCCGCCATCGACACCTCGAATTACTTCCTGCCGACCGTCAAGGTGCCAGGCCGCCGCGGCCGCAAGCCGAGCGAATTCACGCCGGAAAACGATGAAGTGGCCGCACTGAACGCCGTCGAGCGCGCCGAACTGAAGGCCGTGTCGAAAGCGCGCGACCGCAAGGCCAAGGGCGGCCTGGCGGACGCGCTGGGCGATCCGGAAGCATCGGCAGCGGACCTGGAACGCCGCCGCAAGCAGATCACGGGCTTGATCAACATGGGCAAGGAACGCGGTTTCCTCACCTACGCCGAGATCAATGACCAATTGCCGGAAAACATCATCGATCCGGAAGCGATCGAAGGCATCATCGCCACTTTCAACGACATGGGCATCGCCGTCTACGAGCGCGCCCCTGATGCGGAAAGCCTGTTGTTGACTGACAACGTCGCCACCGTCACCAGCGACGATGAAGTGGAAGCGGCTGCCGCCACGGCCCTGTCGACCGTCGACTCCGACTTCGGCCGCACCACCGACCCCGTGCGCATGTACATGCGTGAAATGGGCGCCGTGGCGCTGCTGACGCGCGAAGGCGAGATCGAGATCGCCAAGCGCATCGAAGGCGGCCTGAAAGACATGATCCAGGCGATTTCCGCCTGCCCGACCACCATCGGCGAAATCGTTGCGCTGTCGCAAAAAATTGCGCGCGATGAAATCAAGGTCGATGAAGTGGTCGACGGCTTTGTCGACTTGAACGAAAGCAATGCCCCGGCACCCGCCGCCGCTCCAGCCCCCGCCGCTGCCAGCGACGAGGACGAAGAGGAAGAGGAAGCCGAGGAAGAAGACGGCGACGCCAATGGCGGCGCGGCCGGTTTCTCCAGCGAACAGTTGGCCCAGCTGAAAAAGAATGCGTTGGAGAAATTCAACGTCATTTCGACGCAGTACGACAAGATGCGCAAGGCGCCCGAGGGTTACAACTCGAAAGCCTACATCAAGGCGCAGGAAGCCATTTCGCAGGAATTGCTGGGCATCCGCTTCACGGCCAAGGTCGTGGAAAAGCTGTGCGACACCCTGCGCGGCCAGATGGAAGAAGTGCGCCACATCGAGCGCGCCGTGCTGGAACTGTGCGTGAACAAATGCGGCATGCCGCGCGCCCACTTCATCAAGGTGTTCCCTGGCAATGAATGCGACCTGGAATGGGTCGACCGCGAAGTCGATTGCAAGTATCCGTACAGCGCCATCCTCAGCCGCAACGTGCCTGCCGTCAAGGAACTGCAAAAGAAGATGATCGACCTGCAAGCGCGCGTGGCTTTGCCGCTGGCGGACTTGCGCAAGATCAATAAGCAGATGGCTGCCGGCGAAAAGCGCGCGCGTCACGCGAAACGCGAAATGACGGTCGCTAACTTGCGTCTGGTGATTTCGATCGCGAAGAAATACATCAACCGCGGCTTGCAATTCCTCGACCTGATCCAGGAAGGCAACATCGGTCTGCTGAAGGCCGTCGATAAATTCGAATACCGCCGCGGCTACAAGTTCTCGACCTACGCCACCTGGTGGATACGCCAGGCGATCACGCGTTCGATCGCCGACATGGCCCGCACCATCCGCGTGCCGGTGCACATGATCGAAACGATCAACAAGATGAACCGCATCTCGCGCCAGATCATGCAGGAAACGGGCAGCGAGCCGGACCTGGCGACCCTGGCCGTCAAGATGGAAATGCCGGAAAACAAGGTGCGTGAAATCATGAAGATCGCGAAAGAGCCGATTTCCATGGAAACGCCGATGGGCGAAGATGGCGATTCGCAACTGGGCGACTTCATCGAAGACAACACGACGTTGGCGCCGCTGGACGCCGCGCTGCACGCATCGATGCGCAACGTGATCAAGGAAGTACTCGATTCCCTGACGCCGCGCGAAGCGAAAGTGCTGCGCATGCGTTACGGCGTGGAAATGTCGAACGACCACACGCTGGAAGAAGTGGGCAAGCAGTTCGACGTGACGCGCGAGCGCATCCGCCAGATCGAGGCGAAAGCCATGAGCAAGCTGCGCCAGCCTTCGCGTTCGGACAAGCTGAAGACTTTCCTGACGCAAAACTAAGCGGTCAGCAGGCAATAAAAAAAGAGGCGCAAGCCTCTTTTTTTTCGTCCCTACCTGTGCCGATTTACAGAAAATGCGTGCGCTGTCCCAGCAGGCCGGCGCGCACGTGCCGGCGCGCGCGGAACAGGGCCGCGCCGCAGGCGGCGGCGATGACGGTCAGGAAGAACCAGTCCAGCGGGTTGCGGCGCGGCGGCGGCGGCGATGCTTGCGAGGGCACGGCGAAGGCCTGGAATTTATGCCCCGTGTAGACGGCGCCCACCACCAGGCCGGCGTCCGTGATCTTGTTGGTCAGATACAGGCCGTCGTCGCGGCGGCGCACCGTCATCACGCCTTCCTTGTAGACAAAGGTCATCGGTTCAAAGCCGTTGATGTTGACGCTGCCGACGACGTGCCCGGCCGCGTTGACGGCCGTGGCGTAGCTGTCGCCCTGGCCGATCAGGGCGCCCAGGTCCAGCATGCGCTTGCCATCCCAGGCAAACGCGTGCCAGCGGCGTTTTTCCGTTTCCGAGGCGCCCACGATCAGGCCCGCGTCATTGATGGCGGTGGCCGAGCTGATGCGCCCGCCGGGCAGGGTGCCGATTTCCCGCATGCCCGCGCCGGGGTGGTAGACGAAGGCGCGGCGGTAGCCATCGCCGCGCTGGGCCGTGCCCACCACCACGCCATGGCTGTTCAGGCCGCTGGCATAGCTGCTGGCGCCGCCCAGGGTGCCCAGGTCTTGCAGGCTGTGGTCGGCTTTTGTCACAAAGGCGTGGAAATCGCCGCCGCTCGTGTCGGCATAGCCGGCCACCTGGCCGCCTTGTGCGATGGCCGTGGCATAGCTGCTGGTACCGCCCAGGGTGCCCAGGTCGCGCATGCCGCCCGCCGCGTCGTAGCGGAAGGCGTGCCAGGCGCCGCTGGCCGTTTGCGCCGAACCGACCACCGCGCCATGGATATTGATGGCCTTGGTAAAACCTTCATCGCCGCCCAGGGTGCCCAGCTCGCGGAGGCGGCCATGCTGATACGTCACGGCGCGGCGCCGTCCTTCCTCTTCCATGATGATGCCGGCCACCAGGCCAGCCGGGTTCAGGTCGGATGCGATGCTGCCGTTGCCATCCCTTTCACCAAAGCCCCGTTCGGCATAAATGGCGGCGCTGGCGCTGGAAACGGCGGCCAGCAGGAGCAGGCCGAGCAATGGGGCGGGGAGGCGGGAGAACCGTGTCAGCATGATAGTTTCCTCTAGGAAAAAACTTACTATACTTTTATTTGCCAAAAATGCATATTTAATTCGCTACTATTTTTGGTAATGTTTGTGTTCTGGCATGGCCGGCATGGCGCGTCTGGCGGCGTGGGGCAGGTAGATGGTCAGCACCGTGCCCCGGCCCGCCTGGCTGTCGATGCGCAGTTCGCCGCCCAGCGCGTGGACACGTTCGCGTATGCTTTTCAGGCCGAAGGCGGCCCGCTTGCCGTCGTCGCCCGGCTGCATGCCGATGCCGTTGTCGCTGATGCGCAGGATGATGGAATCCGCATCTTGTTCCAGCGCCACCTCCACTTCGCTGGCTTGGGCGTGGCGCACGATGTTCGACAGCGATTCCTGCAGCACGCGGAAGATGGCCGAGGTCTGGCGCTGATCGAGGCCCAGGTCCGGCACCTCGCTGTCGAGCGTGAGCCGGTAGCGGATGGCGCCGCGGCCCTCCATCTGGCGGAGCAGCCATTCGGCCGCCGGACCCAGTCCCAGTTCGAGGGTGCTGGGATGTAAGTCATTGATGATGGTGCGCACCGAGCGGATGGTGGTGTCGATGGTGTCGAGCACGCGCTGCGCGTGGCGGTGCAGGCGCGGATGGGTCTTGGCCGTGCGCGCGTGCAGCAGCGACACATCGATGCGCAGCACCATCAGGTTCTGGCCCAGGTCGTCATGAATGTCGAGCGCGATGCGCCGGCGTTCCTCTTCCTTGATCGTTTGCTGGTGGTCGCTCAGTTCGCGCAGCTGGGCGAGGGTGCGCTCCAAGTTTTCCTCGTTGCGCTTGCTGTCGGTGATGTCGATGGCCATGGCGATGATCATCTGCGGCCGCCCTTCGGCATCGAAGATGGGTTTCTTGTGCGTCTGCAGCAGGCGATTTTCCTGCAGCTGCGCATTCCATACCAGTTCTTCGCGTATCACCACCTTGCGGCTGGCAAACGCTTCCTGGTCCGCCGCGTGGAAGCCCACGTTCTGGTCGCTGGGAAAATGCTGCAAGTCGCGCCCTTCGGCAATGTCCTGCTGGCGCACGCCCCATTGCTGCTCGCAGGCCTGGTTCATCAGCAGGATGCGCGAATCGGCATCTTTCAGGAACAGCGACAGGGGCATCATGGAAATGATGTCCTGCAGCCGTTCTTCGCTGCGCGCCAGGGCCGCTTCCGTTTGCGCGCGCATGGCGATTTCCGCCGATAGCTGGAGATTGACGTCGAGCAGCTGGGCCGTGCGCAGGGCCACGCGGCTTTCCAGCTCCGCATGGGCGACGCTCAATGCATGTTCGGCCCGCTTTTGTTCGGTGATGTCACTGGCCAGCACGAGCGCGCCCGTCAGATTGCCATGATGGTCGTACAGGCGGCGGCCGCTGATCATCGCCCAGCGTTCCGAACCGTCGCTGTGCCGGTATTGCAGTTCTCCCATGCAGCTATCCGTGGCTGTCTGGCGCAGCGGACACAGGCGCAGCAAGGTCGCCTCATCGTAGAATTCGCTCATTTTATGGCCCAGCAGCTTTTCCGCAGGCATATCGAGCATGTCGCACAGGCGCTGGTTGAGATGCAATATCGTGCCTTGCGCATCCGTTTGCCACATGCCGTCCTGCGCCGTCTCGCTCAGGTGGCGGTAGCGCATGGTGCTGGCATCGAGCTGCAAGCGCGTGCTGGCGAGGTGGGCGCGCAGCTTGCGCATCAGCCACATGGCCGTGCCGGCGGCTGCCGCCAGCAGCAGCGACAGCCAGATATGTTCCCAGGAGTCGAGCTCCTGCCAGGCCGCGCCGGCCAGCCAGCCCAGCACCACCAGGACGAGGGCGGCGCATGCCGTACTCAGCGTTTCAATCGACCATTTGCTCATACGCGTCCCTGGCGTCATCGTTGGCCGCTGCGGTGCGCGTGGCGCCGGAGTGGGAAAAGTATTCGACGCTAGTGTAATACTAAATGTTGTTTTATTGAGAATATTTTTCCATTTGGAAAGCAAAAGGGCCGGCCCTTGCGGTGCCGGCCCCTGTGTACCGATGGCAATGCGGCGCGATCAGCCCGTGTTGCGCAAGCCTGCCGCCACGCCATTGATCGACAGCTGGATGCCGCGGTGCACCCGTTCATCGACTTTACTGGCGCTGGACAGGACGCGGTTGCGCTTGATCAATTCCACTTGCAAATGGTTCAGCGGGTCGAGGTAGGCGAAGCGGTTCTGGATCGAGCGGGCCAGCAGCGGATTGCCCGCCAGGCGCTCGGTATTGCCGGTGATCAGCTCCAGACAGCGCAAGGTGTTGCCATGCTCTTCCGTGATGCGCTTGTAGATGCGTTCGCGCAAGTCCTGGTCCGCCACCAGTTCCGCGTAGCGCGAGGCGATGGCCAGGTCCGTCTTGGCCAGCACCATGTCCATATTCGACAGCAGGGTGGCAAAGAACGGCCATTCGGCGTACATGGCGCGCAGGGTGGCGATCCTGTCATCCTTCGACGCTGGCTCGCCATCGTTGATCCACGCTTCGATGGCGCTGCCGAAGCCGAACCAGCCCGGCAGCAGCAAGCGGCACTGGCCCCAGGAAAAGCCCCAGGGAATGGCGCGCAAGTCTTCGATACGCTGGTTGGCCTTGCGCGAGGCGGGGCGCGAGCCGAGGTTCAGTTCGGCGATTTCCGCAATCGGCGTGGCCGAGAAGAAATACTCCGTAAAACCCGGCGTTTCATACACGAGGTGGCGGTAGGCGTGATAGGCGAGGTCCGACAGCTGCGCCATCACGGCTTCGAATTGCGCCAGCTGGCCGTTGCGGGCCGGATTGGCTTCCTGCGGCGCCAGGCTCGCTTCCAGGGTGGCGGCGACCAGCAATTCCAGGTTGCGCCGGCCGATTTCCGCGTTGGAAAACTTCGAGGCGATGATTTCGCCCTGCTCCGTCAGGCGGATCTGGCCGTTGACGGTGCCCGGCGGCTGAGCCAGGATGGCTTCGTAACTGGGGCCGCCGCCACGGCCCACCGTGCCGCCGCGGCCGTGGAACAGGCGCAGCTTGACGCCGGCCTTCTGGAAATCCGCCACCAATGCCAGTTCCGCCTTGTACAGTTCCCAGTTCGACGTGAGAAAACCGCCATCCTTGTTCGAATCGGAATAGCCGAGCATGACTTCCTGCAACTGTCCCTGCTTGGCGATCAATTGCTTGACCAAAGGCAAGGCCATGAGCTGGCTCATGATGCCGGCTGCGCGCTGCAGGTCGGGGATGGTCTCGAACAGGGGGATGACCATCAGCTCGCACGTGCTGTCGCCGTCGCCCCCGGCCTGCCAGTCGGTGCGCAGCAAGCCTGTTTCCTTTTGCAGCAGCAACACTTCCAGCAGGTCGGACACGGTTTCCGTGTGCGAGATGATGTAGTTGCGGATGGCCCGCGCGCCGTAGCGCTGGCGGATGTCGCGCGCCGCGCGCAGGATGGCCAGTTCGGAATCCGTTTCCGTGGCGTAGGCGATGTAGGGCGAGTACAGCAGGCGCGGCTGGGCCAGTTCGTTCAGCAGCAGTGCCTGCTTGTCTTCCTCGGACAGGGTCGTGTAGTCGGCGGCCACGCCGCTTTTCGCAAACAGGTCGGCCAGCACGCGCTCGTGCACGTCAGAAGTCTGGCGCATGTCGAGCGACGCCAGGTGGAAGCCGAAGATGTCGGCCGCGCGCGCAAGCGTGGCCAGGCGCGGGCGCACGAGGGCCGCGCCGTGGTGCGACTCGAGCGAGGCGACGATGGTGCGCAAGTCGGCCACAAAGGCGGCCGCGTCAGGGTACGCCGCGGCCGCGCCCACTTCCTTGCGCAGGATGTTGGTGGCGCCCAGCGCGCGGGCCGTGGCGGCCAGGCGCGCATAGATGCCGATCAGGGCGCGGCGGTACGGTTCGTCGCTGCGGTGCGGCGAGGCGTCCGGCGACTGGTCGGCCAGCGCCTGCAGTTCGGCGCTCACGCCCACCATCAGGGTCGAGACGGACAGTTCCGCGCCCAGCGCGTGCACTTCGTCGAGGTAAAAGTCGAGGATGGTGGTGGCGTGGCGCGCGAGCGCGTGCTGCATGGTGCCGGCGTTGACGTTGGGGTTGCCGTCGCGGTCGCCGCCGATCCAGCTGCCCATCTGCACGTAGGCGGCGTTGATCGGCTCGATCGTGCCGTTGCCGTTCGGGTACTCGGCGGCGATGTCTTCCTCGATGTCGTCGTACAGGCCCGGCAGTTCGCGCAGGAAGGTGATGCGGTAGTAGGACAGGGCGTTTTCGATCTCGTCGGCGACCGTCAGCTTCGAGTAGCGCAGCATGCGCGTCTGCCACAGGGTGGCCACGCGCGAGCGCAGCAGCTGCATGTTGGCCTGCCGTTCCTTCGGCGTCTGCGGCAGGTCGCGCTCGGCCAGCAGGCGGGCGATGTCGTGCTCGGCGTCGAGGATGCTCTTGCGCTGCACTTCCGTCGGGTGGGCCGTCAGCACGGGCGCGATCAGGGCGTCCTGGAAGAAGGTGTCGACGGTCTTGCGCGGCACGCCGGCGGCGCGCAGTTTTTTCAGCGCAAAGCTGACACTGCCCTTTTGCGCCGGCGAGCCGGCCAGCAGGTGGGCGCGGCGGCGGCGGATGTGATGCTGGTCTTCCGCAATGTTGGCCAGGTGCGAAAAATAGGAAAAGGCGCGCACGACGGAAATCGTCTGTTCGCGGCTCAGTTCCTTCAGCATGGCGTCGAGTTCCAGCGCGGCGTCGGCGTCCGCTTCGCGGCGGAAGCGCACGGAAGTCTGGCGTATGGTTTCCACCACATTGAAGACGGCGTCGCCTTCCTGTTCGCGCAGCACGTCGCCCAGCAGGCGGCCCAGCAGGCGGATATCTTCTTTCAGCGGCGCGTCCTTGTCGGAGCCGGCCGCCGGGACTATTTCTGGTGCTACTGCGTCATTGAGCATAATAAAGAACCAAAGTAAGTGTAAAAGCAAGGGAATGTGGATCGCACCGGGCGTTTGGCCGCAGAGGGGAGGGGGCGCATGATAAAATTTGTGGTCTTCAACATGGACGCTAGCCTGACTTGGCCTTCTAGGCTAAGGGATAACGATTATAGCGAGGCCGGGCGTCATTCCGATACAAATTGATATCGGACGGGCGAATTGGCAACGACAACGACAGCCACAGCGAAAGAACTTGTTTTGAAAGCATCCGAATTGACCCAAAATATTCCTTCCCGCCTAGTGATCGCCACGCGCGAGAGCCGTCTTGCCATGTGGCAAGCCGAACACGTGCGCGCGCGCCTGGCCGCCCTGTATCCGCAGTGTAGCGTTGAAATTCTCGGCATGACCACACGCGGCGACCAGATTCTGGACCGCGCCCTGTCCAAGGTAGGCGGCAAGGGCCTGTTCGTCAAGGAACTGGAAGTGGCGATGGAAGAAGGCCGCGCCGACCTGGCCGTGCATTCGCTCAAAGACGTGCCGATGGAGTTGCCGGCAGGCTTTGCCCTGGCCGCCATCCTCGAGCGCGAAGACCCGCGCGACGCGTTCGTGTCCAACGATTACGCCAGCCTGGCCGAGCTGCCGCACGGCGCCGTCGTCGGCACCAGCAGCCTGCGCCGCCAGTCGCTGATCGCCGCGCGCTACCCGCACCTGACGATTCTGCCCCTGCGCGGCAACCTCGACACCCGCTTGGGCAAGCTGGACCGTGGCGATTACGCCGCCATCATCCTGGCCGCCGCCGGCTTGAAACGCCTGGGCCTGGCGTCGCGCATCCGCGCCGTGCTGGCGCCGGAAGACAGCCTGCCTGCCGCCGGCCAGGGCGCCATGGCGATCGAGGTGCGCGCCGGTCGCGCCGACGGCGTCGACATGACGGCCCTGCTGGCGCCGCTGAACCACACGGCTACGGCGCAAGCCGTCACGGCCGAGCGCAAGGTGTCGAAGATTTTCGGCGGCAGCTGCCAGATTCCGCTGGCCGCGTTTGCCACTGTCGAAGGCGACAGCATGCGCTTGCGCGCCATGGTCGCCACGCCGGACGGCGCGCGCATGGCCAGCGCCGAGTTCGAAGGCCCGGCCAGCGCGCCGGAGCTGCTGGGCGAACAGGTGGCCGAACTGCTGCGCGGCCAGGACGCCGCCGGTATCCTCGCCTCGTGCGCCATTACGCCC
Organism: Janthinobacterium sp. BJB304; assembly: GCF_002735765.1. Classification (NCBI taxonomy): domain Bacteria; kingdom Pseudomonadati; phylum Pseudomonadota; class Betaproteobacteria; order Burkholderiales; family Oxalobacteraceae; genus Janthinobacterium; species Janthinobacterium sp. BJB304. The sequence continues at coordinate 144,331 of NZ_PDZN01000016.1, read as the reverse complement.
GACAACCATGAAGGCCTGGCGCCGCATGCCTGACACGGTGGTGATCACGCGGCCCGCGGCGCAAGCGGGGCCGCTGGCCGCGAGGATCGCGGCGCTGGGCTTGCCCGTGCAACTGTTGCCGCTGCTGGAAATCCACGCGCTCGACGGCGCAGTTGAATGCGCGCAGCTGCACGCCGTGCTGGCGCGCCTGGCTGATTACGACCTGGTGGCCTTCGTCTCGCCGAACGCCATCGATTGCGTCTTTGCGCACTTGTCCGCCTGGCCGCCAGGCGTGCCGCTGGCCGTCGTGGGCGAGGGCAGCCGGATGGCCTTGGCCGCGCATGGCGTCACGGACGCGAATGCCAGCATCACGAGTCCGCTCGACACGGCGCGCAGCGATTCCGAACATTTATTGCTGGCGCTGGACTTGCCGGCCCTGCGCGGCAAGCGCGTGCTGATCGTGCGCGGCGACGGCGGACGCGATTACCTGGCCGAGGGCTTGCGCGCCGCTGGCGCCGAGGTCGAGTTCGTCACAGCCTACCGCCGCCAGGTGCCAACGCTGACGCCGGCCTTGCGGGCGACCCTGGAAAAGCTGTTGCAGCATAATAATGACTGGATCATCACCAGCTCGGAAGCGCTGCGCGGTTTGCTGGCGCTTCTTGAGGAATTGGATGCTGAAAAGACGGCTGTTGTGAAAATGCAACAGCAACATCTGATCGTGCCGCACGCCCGCATTGCACAAACGGCGGCGGCCCTGGGTTTTGCCCGTGTCACCCTGACAGGATCAGGCGACGCAGGAGTGCTCGCCGCGTTACAATCACGACCATGAACGAAATGCCTACACTCTCCGAACCGAATGCAACGCCTGGCAGCGCCGTGAAGACGGCGCCGCAGGCGGCCGACCAACCTGCCGGCCGCGCGCCGACCTTGCTGGAACAGCTGCAAAAGCCCATGAGCATCGCCGTCATCGTGCTGGCCGTGCTGCTGGCGGCGCAAAGCTGGTCGTCCAGCAAGCAGATCCGCAACCTGCGCGAAGAAGTGGCCAAGCGCCTGCAAAAGGGCGATGTCAGCAATGCAGAAACGGGCGTGCTGGCGCGCACCGTGCAAGAAGGCACGAAAGAGCTGGAAATCAAGGTTGGGGCGCTGGAAAACCGCCAGAGCGAAACGCAAAGCCAGCAGCTGGCCCTGGAACAACTGTATAACGACTTGTCGAAGAACCGCGACGAGTGGGCGCTGACGGAAATCGAGCAAGTGCTGTCGACGGCCAGCCAGCAGCTGCAACTGGCCGGCAACGTGCCCGGCGCGCTGATCGCCCTGCAAAACGCAGACCGCAGCCTGTCGCGTTCCGACAAGCCGCAATTCATCACCATCCGCCGCGCCATCGGGCGCGACATGGAAAAACTCAAGGCCCTGCCCAGCGTCGATTCGACGGGCGTGGCCCTGCGTCTCGACGCCGTGATCGCCCAGGTCGATTCCTTGCCGATGCTGTCCGACGAAACGCCGGCCTTGCCGGCCGCGCCGGAAAAACCGGGCAAGGCCAAGCCCGTGCGCGATGCTAGCGGCAAGCTGGTGGGTCCGCCGGCGCCGGAACCGCTGCTGCAAAAGGTGCGCGACGGCTTCAATACCTGGAGCGGCGACATGTGGGCCGACGTGCGTCAATTGATCCGCATCCGCCGGGTCGATACGCCGGAAGCGCTGATGCTGTCGCCGACGCAATCGTATTTCTTGCGCGAAAACGTCAAGCTGCGCTTGCTCAATGCCCGCATGGCCTTGTTGTCGCGCAATGAAACGGCGTTCCGCAACGACTTGATCGCCGCGCAGGATGCGCTGGCCAAGTATTTCGACACCCGCGCCAAAAGCACGCAGACGGCGCAAGCCCTGCTGCGCCAGGTGCAGGGCAGCAATCTGGCCATCGAAATGCCAACCTTGTCCGACAGCCTGACTGCTGTGCGCAACTACAAAGCGAAGTCCTGAGCCCATGCGTCTATTTCTCTGGTTACTCGCCCTGATGGCCGCGGCGATCGGTATCGCCGTGACGGCCCGTTTCAACCCTGGCAACGTGGTGCTGTTCTATCCGCCGTACCGCATCGATTTGTCGCTGAACTTCTTCCTGCTGCTGCAGGTCGTGCTGTTCGTACTGCTGTACCTGCTGGTGCGCGCCGTGCGCGCCACAGTGCGCATGCCGGCGCAAGTGGCGGCCTACCGCCAGCGCAAGCGCGAGCGCGATGGCAACAAGGGTTTGCGCGAAGCCTTGAAAGCCCTGTTCGAAGGCCGTTTCGGCCATGCCGAGAAGGCCGCCCTGCGCGCCGCCGAACTGGACGAAAACGCCGGCCTGGCCGCGCTGATCGGCGCGCGCGCCGCGCACCGCATGCGCCAGTCCGAACGCCGCGACAGCTGGCTGGCCCGCGTCGAAGGCGACGCCAGCCTGAAGACGGCCCGTCTGATGACGGTGACGGAATTGCTGGTCGACGACCACCAGCCGGAAGCGGCGCTGGCCGCCGTGCGCGAACTCAACGCCAGCGGCACGCGCCATATCCACGCGCTGCAATGGTCGCTGAAAGCCGAGCAGCAGGCGAAGAACTGGCCGGAAGTGCTGCGCCTCGTGCGTTCGCTCGACAAGCACCGCGCCCTGCATCCGGCCCTGTCGTCGCGCCTGCGCGAACTGGCTTATGACCATTTGCTGTCCGACCCGTCGCATGACGCGGAATCCTTGCTGCGCGTATGGTCGACCGTGCCAAGCGCCGACCGGGTCAAGCCGTATATCGCCTGCCGCGCCGCCACGGCCCTGAATGCGCGCGGCCTGCATGACGAAGCGCGCCTCGTGTGCGAAGAGTCGCTGGCCGCCGACTGGGACGAGCGCGTCGTGCGCGCCTACCGCGAAGCGGCGGCCCCGAGCGGCACGCCGGCCTTGCTGCTGCAGATCGAGCATTGCGAGCAATGGCTGAAACAGCGTCCGCTCGATGCGGAACTGGCGCTGACCCTCGGTACCTTGTGCCTCAAGCAAAAACTGTGGGGCAAGGCCCAGCGCCACCTGGAGCAGGCTTTGTCGGACGCCAACGAGCCGCAGATGGTGCGCGACGCCCACCTGAAGCTGGCGCAGATGCACGACGCCTTGCAGCAGACGGAACAGGCCGCCGCCCATTACCGGCAGTGCGCGCTGGCCACCATCCTGTAATCTGTTTCTCCAGACGTAAAAAAGCCGTTCAGTGCAGACTGAACGGCTTTTTTTTGCGCTGCTACCTTGCTAATTTACTTCTTCGAGCTTTACTTCTTCGGTGCGGCGGTGCCTTCGGGCAGGGCATACGCGATCAGCGTGTCGCTCATCTTCGTGCCCAGCGAGCCGTGGCCGCCGGCCATGACGACGACGAACTGGCGTCCCGACTTGTTCGATACATAGCTCATCGGCGTAGCCTGGCCGCCGGCTGGCAAACGGGCTTTCCAGATGACTTTGCCGTTGCTGACGTCGTAGCCGCGGATGTAGTAGTCGAGCGTGCTGCTGAGGAAGGTCACGCCGCCGCCCGTGGTGACCATGCCGCCCAGGCTGGGCACGCCCAGTGGCAATGGAATCGGCACGGGACCGCTGTCGCGCGTGGTGCCGTTCTTGTGCATCCACACTTTTTTCATGGTGCGCAGGTCGACGGCGGCCACATAGCCCCACGGCGGTGCCTGGCATGGGAAGCCCAGCGGCGACAAAAAGGCCTTGATTTCCACGGCGAACGGGACGCCCGTCTGCGGCTGCAAGCCCATTTCGCCGCCCGTGCCGCCCTTGGCCGTCGTTTCGGCGCGCGGCACGAGTTTTTCCAGGAAACCCATGTAGTCGGGGTTGACGATCAGTAACTGGCGCACGGGGTCGATGGCCGCGCCGCCCCATTCGAAGATGCCGAGCGGGCCCGGCGAGATGACTGCGCCCTTGCCGGCCGTTTGCGGCGTGAACGGGCCTTCATAACGGCGTTCCTTGAAGATGATGCGGCAGGCGAGCTGGTCGAACGGCGTCGTGCCCCACATGTCCGCTTCGCTGATATTGCGTTCAGGCAAGAAGGTCAGGGCCGAGAACGGCTGCGTGGGCGACAAGGTGTCGCCGGCGGCAGGATTGCTCGTTGGCACGGGTTTTTCCGGCGCCGGCACGACCAGGCTGCCGTCGCGGCGGTCGATCACGTAGATGTCGCCCCGTTTCGTCGTGGCGACGACCGATGGGACTTTGCCTTTCGGCGTGTCGATGTCGACCAGGCTAGGCTGGCCGCCGATATCCATGTCCCAGATATCGTGGTGCACGGTCTGGTAGACCCAGCGTACTTTACCGGTCGCCAGGTCCAGCGCGACGATGGCGCTATTGAATTTCTCGCCATTCTTGTTGCGGTTGCCGCCCCAGGTATCGGGGGTTTCATTGCCCATCGGGATGTAGACCATGCCCAGCTTTTCATCGATGCTGGCCACGCCCCACGAGTTGGGCGAGTTGTTGGTGTAGTTCTTGCCTTCAGGGAAGGGCTTGGTATCTTCCGGCGTGGCCGGGTCCCAGTTCCACATCAGCTTGCCGGTGACGGGATCGTAGCCGCGGATCACGCCCGACGGTTCTTCCGTCGAATGGTTGTCCGTCACGCTGGCGGCGATCACGGCCATTGTCTGCGAGACGGCGGGCGGCGAGGTCGGCATCAGGAAACCGCGCTTGATCATGGCCATGTTTTTATACAGGTTGACGACGCCGTTGTTGCCAAAGCTCTTGCACGACTCGCCCGTATCGGCGTTGACGGCGATCATGGTGCCATCCATGGTCGGCGCCAGGATGCGGCGCGGGCATTCCATGCCGGCTGCTTCGGGGGCCGGGTTGTTCTTGGCGCGGCCCGCGTTGACGTCCCAGTAGGCGACGCCGCGGCAGATCATGTGCTGGTAGCTGGCTGCGTCGCGGTTGATCTTCGGATCGTGGCGCCAGATTTCCTTGCCCGTGTCCGGGTTCAGGGCGATGACGATATTGTGCGGCGTGCACAGGTACAGCATGTCATTGACCTTTAGCGGCGTCACTTCATTGGCGATCTCGCCCGGATCGTTTGGCCCCTTGAAGTCGCCCGTGTGGTAGGTCCAGGCTTCTTTCAGGCCGGAAATATTCGCCGGCGTGATCTGCGCGGCCGGGGCGTAGCGGTCGCCATAGCCGGAGCGGCCATACGCGGACCAGTCGTTGTGCTCGACGCCGGGCGCCAGATCGCCGCTGGCGGTGGCGGCCATGTTTTCGGCCGGCACGTCGCCATGCAGGTCATGGTAGTCCTGGAACAGGGCGATGACGCCGGCGATGACGGTCAGGGCCACGGCGGCGGACAGGGCCGTGCGTCCCAATTTCCCCTGTTTCGCCGCGGCGGGTGGCGCCAGACGGCGGCTGACGAAGGGCAGCAACAGCCAGACGGCGGCGGCAAACCAGATGTCGAGGCGCGGCAGCAATTGCCACCAGTCGAATTTCACTTCGATGACGGACCAGATGAGGGTGGCGGTCAGCAAGAAGGCGAGGAAAGCTTGCGCGCTGCGCTTGCCCTGGAACACCAGCACGCCGGCGACGAGCATGCCTATGCCGGCCAGCAAGTAGTACCAGGAGCCGCCAAGCGTGGCCAGCCAGATGCCGCCGCCCAGCAGGGCGAGGCCAAACAGAATGAAAATAACGCCGGTGACCTTTAATAAAGGCCCGGGCCGGAAGGAGGGAATCATCATATTCCTTTTTGCAAGGATTTATCGGTGGCGCGTTGAAAGCGCCATATTGAATTCAGGGAAGGCGTCGATTGCAGAATATACAAAGTTTGGAATCACCAGAATGTGACAGTTTATCAGAATTGATGATTGTCTTCTGGTCGCGCCATTTTTTGGCCAGGCCGTCATTTGAATCAAATAAATGCTTCAAATAAGCGCAAAGATTATGCTGGATGACGGAGTTGCCGGGCTGGCAGGCTTGATGGCCATCGATGTTGAGACGGCCGCGCCATCACGCGCTGGCAGTTCGGGGAGAATAAGCCTGAAACAGTTGTTATAATTGGCTGCAATAAATGCAATGCCGGTTATGATAAAAATGTCCGCTGCATGGTGATATTGAAATGAAAATATGATGATATTTCAGATATTAACTCGGGGTCGACCGTAGTAATGCTTAAGTGTTTCTACTTATTATTCCCAATAGCCTGTTTATTCTCTCGGCAGCAGCTTGCGCGTACCGGACGGCCGTGCTGGCGAGTGTTGCTGGCTGGACGCGCAAAACGCCGGCGGGCCGCTGCTGCATCGCACAAGCTGCCTGTACTTCGCTATAATTGCGCGGTTAAAACACCATCCGCTAATGAGGAACCCCATGAGTTTGAATAACGTCTCTTCCGGCCGCGACCTGCCGAACGATTTCAACGTCGTCATCGAAATCCCGATGAATGCCGATCCGATCAAGTACGAAGTCGACAAGGAAAGCGGCGCGATCTTCGTCGATCGCTTCATGGGTACCGCCATGCATTACCCGTGCAACTACGGCTACGTGCCGAACACCCTGTCACCGGACGGCGACCCGGTCGACGTGCTGGTCATCACCCCGTTCCCGCTGATCCCGGGCGTGGTCGTGCGCTGCCGTCCTATCGGCGTGCTGAAAATGACCGACGAGTCGGGCGAAGACGCGAAAGTGCTGGCCGTGCCAGTCGACAAGGTCCTGTCGATCTACAGCCACTGGCAAAAGCCGGAAGACTTGAACGAACTGCGTTTGCGCCAGATCCAGCATTTCTTTGAGCACTACAAAGATCTGGAAAAAGGCAAATGGGTCAAGATCGACGGCTGGTATGGCCCTGAAGTGGCCAAGGAAGAAATCCTGGGCGGTGTCGCCGCCTACAAGGCAGATGCTGCAAAAGCCTAACAGCATCAGTTAAAAAACGCTCCCCGCCAGTCATGGCCGGGAGCGTTTTTTTATGCGCGAAACGGACTGTGTTCGTTCAATTCATCGAGGTAGGCGTCGATGCCGCCCCGTTCGCGCTCGAGGAAGCGCTGCACGGCGTCGGCAAAGGCCGGGTGCGCCAGCCAGTGAGCGGACCAGGTCTTTTGCGGCAGAAAGCCGCGCGCCATCTTGTGCTCGCCCTGGGCGCCGCCCTCGAAGGTGGCGATGCCGTTGGCGATGCAAAATTCCAGCGGCTGATAGTAAGCCGTCTCGAAATGCAGGCACGGTACGTGCTCGAGCGCCCCCCAGTAGCGCCCATACAGGGTGTCGGCCGTGTGGATCACCAGCGAGGCGGCGATGGCCCGGCCTTCGCGCTCGGCGATCACCAATAAAATGTTCTCCGGCATGCCGGTGGCGATGCGCCGGAAGAAGTCCAGCGACAGGTAGGGCGAGGAGCGGTGTTCCGCATAGGTATTGCTGTAGCAGCGGTGGAACAGCTTCCAGTCGGCATCTGTCGCGTCCATGCCGCGCACCTGGCGCATGGTCACGCCCGCTTCCCGCACCTTGCGCCGCTCGGCGCGGATATTCTTGCGTTTCTTGTGTTCCAGGGTGGCGAGAAATTGCTCGAAATCCGTGTAGCCGGGATTGAGCCAGTGAAACTGCACGCCGCTACGCATCAGGTAGCCAGCGTGCGCCAGCTGGCGCGCCTCGCTTTCCGGCGGGAACAGAATATGGCACGACGACACCTCGCTGGCCTGCTGCTGGGCCTGCAGGAAGGCCAGCAGGGCGGCGCGCGCCTCGCCATCGCGGGCCAGCAGGCGCGTGCCGCTGACGGGCGTAAAGGGAATAGCGGACAGCAGTTTCGGGTAGTATTCGAGGCCATGCTGCTGATAGGCATCGGCCCAGGCCCAGTCGAACACGTATTCGCCATACGAGTGCATTTTCAGGTACAGGGGCAGGGCGGCGGCCAGCGTGTCTCCTTGCCACAGCACCAGGTAATTCGGTTGCCAGCCCGTGTCCGCGCTGGCGCAGCCGGACTCGTGCAGCGCGTGCAAAAAGGCATACGAGAGGAAGGGATTGCTATCCGCCTGGCGCGCCAGCAGTTCAGACCAGGCCGCTTCGCCAATTTCAGCCAGGGTAGTGACGATAGCCGTGCGATAATTCATTGTTATAGTGTGCATTCATCACTCTCGGGGCGCCACCATCGGCCTGTGTGCCCCTGTCTTGTTTAATAGAACGAAAATATCCATCATCATGACAGTCAAAGTCGCAATTGCTCAAATGAATAGTACGGTCGGCGATCTGGCCGGCAACCGTGCCAAGATCTTCGACATTTCCCGCCGCGCCTTTGAAGCGGGCGCCGATATCGTGCTCACGCCGGAACTGTCGCTGGTCGGCTATCCACCCGAGGACTTATTACTGCGCAATGCATTCTACGCAAAAACGCAGGAAGCGTTTGCGGGGCTGGCGGCCGACCTGGCCCAGTTCAAGGATTTGCATGTGGTGGTGGGCTTGCCGCTGCAGGACGAGAAGGGCGTGCGCCACAATGCCGCCTCCGTGCTGCTCAATGGCGAAGTGCTGGGCACCTACCGCAAGCACGACTTGCCGAACACCACCGTGTTCGATGAAAAACGCTACTTTACGTCGTCGGACCAGGCTTTCGTGTTTGGCGTGAAGGGCGTGCGTTTCGGCATCAATATCTGCGAAGACACGTGGTTCGAGCACGCACCGATGCGCGCCCGCGCGGCCGGCGCGCAAGTGCTGCTGGTGCCGAACGGTTCGCCCTACCATATGAACAAGCAGCATCTGCGCTACGAAACCATGCGCAAGAACGTCAGCGCGCAAGGCATGGCTCTCGTGTACGCCAACCTGGTCGGCGGCCAGGATGAACTGATTTTCGACGGCGATTCGTTTGTCATGGATGCGGCCGGCACGATTTGCGCCCAGTTGCGCCATTTCGAGGAAGACTTGCAACTGGTCGAGTTCGACGGCGCCACGCCCGTGCCGCAACCGCTGGCCGCCCCGTTGACCACCGAGGCGCAGGTGTACCAGGCGCTGGTGCTGGGCGTGCGCGACTATATAGTCAAGAACGGCTTTCCGGGCGTGCTGATCGGCATGTCGGGCGGCGTCGATTCCGCGCTGACCCTGGCCATCGCCGTCGATGCGCTGGGCGCCGACAAGGTGCGCGCCGTGATGATGCCGTCGCAATTTACGGCCGATATCTCGTGGATCGATTCGCGCGACATGGTAAAACGCCTCAATGTGCGCTACGATGAAATTCCGATCAAGCAAACCTTCGACGCCTTCCGCGCTACCTTGGCCGGTGAGTTCGCGGGGCTGGCGGAAGACGCGACGGAAGAAAACATCCAGGCGCGCATCCGCGGTACCCTGCTGATGGCCCTGTCGAACAAGCATGGCAGTATCGTCTTGACGACGGGCAACAAGAGCGAGATGGCGGTCGGCTATTGCACCCTGTACGGCGACATGGCGGGCGGCTTTGCCGTGATCAAGGATATCGCCAAGACGCTCGTGTACCGCCTGTGCGCGTACCGCAACGGCATCTCAAGCGTGATCCCCGAGCGCATACTGACGCGCGGACCGTCGGCCGAGCTGCGCGCCGACCAGCTGGACCAGGATTCCCTGCCGCCATATGACGTACTCGACGGCATCATGCAGCTGTACATGGAAGAAAACCGGCCGATCGCCGAGATTATCGAGGCTGGCTACCCGCCGGCCGATGTGGCCCGGGTCACGCGCCTGATCAAGATCAATGAATACAAGCGGCGCCAGTCGCCGGTGGGCATCCGCGTCACGCACCGTGGCTTCGGCCGCGACTGGCGCTATCCCATTACGTCCAAGTTTTACGAATAACGTGGGGAACCCCGCCAAACCTACTGCGCAGCTCACTACCGGGCATCCGTTGCTCACCGTACTAAAGTACGGCTCCGCTACTCAACCCGGTATTGAACTTGCTCGCTACGGTTTTGCGGGGTTCCGTTAAGCCAGCTAATGAAGAACTGACGATTATCAATAAGGAGAAAGCCATGAAACAGATTACCGCCATCATCAAACCATTCAAGCTCGACGAAGTACGCGAGGCGCTGGCCGACGTGAACGTGACGGGCTTGACCGTGACGGAAGTGAAGGGCTTTGGCCGCCAGAAGGGCCATACCGAGCTGTACCGTGGCGCCGAGTACGTGGTCGACTTCTTGCCGAAAGTCAAAGTCGAAGTGGTGGTGGACGACAGCGTGTCGGAACTGGTGGTCGACGCCATCATCAAGGCTGCCCGCACGGGCAAGATTGGCGACGGCAAGATCTTCGTGCGCGACGTGGAGCAGGTCATCCGCATCCGCACGGGCGAGACAGGCCCGGACGCGGTCTAAGTTTTCTTGCCGGAGGCTGCGCCAACGATGGCGTCGGATTACGGCTCTTCGAGCCTGATCCGACCTACCGCCTGATATACGTTGCTACGCGTAGGTCGGCTTAGCGCGCCAGCGCGTAAGCCGACATTGCTGAGTCACCCAAGCTGCCGGATTGCACTTCAGCGCCCCAGCCGCATGTCGAATTTCCAGCAGATCAGGCGCAGCATCGTGATGCCGCTGGCGCTGGTCCACAGCGCGAAGTCGTGCTCGGCGCCGAAGTGCATCTGCAATAAATAAGCCCAGCAGCCGAAAAACGCGCAGATGGCGTAGGGTTTTCCGTCACGAAACACCATCGGCACTTCGTTGCAGACGATGTCGCGCATCACGCCGCCGAAAATCCCCGTAATCACCCCCATCATCGAGGCAATAAAGATCGGCATGCCCGCGCGCATCGCTTCGGCCACGCCGGCGATGGCGAACATGCCCAGGCCGATGGCGTCGGCGATGACGATGAGGCGTTCCGAGACGATCTGGCGCAAATGCTGGATCAGGGGCGCGGCCGTCAGGGCCAGAACGAAGATCAGAATCGCGTATTCCTGGTGCGAAACCCAGAATAAAGGCCGCTTGTCGAGCAGGATGTCACGCAAGGTGCCGCCGCCGAAGGCCGTGATGAAGGCCACGACGAATACGCCGACCAGGTCCATGCGCTTGCGGCGCGCTTCGATGAAGCCGGAAAACGCGCCCACCAGGATGGCGATGACCTCAATGATCTTGATCAGCGAGCCAGGCGGCAATTGGGGTGGCATCATGGGTGGAGCGCGTGCACGAGACGCTAAGCAGGAAATAATTGTCACAGGTTAACATGACACGGCCCCGAATGGTGACAAACGGGGCCGTGCGCAGGGTGTAACTTGTTACTGAATTGTAATTTCTTGCTATCTGTCCTAGCGGATGGGCTGCAGCGCGGAAGAAAGCAATACCACCAGTGCGCCATCGCCCCCTTCGGAGCGGCGCGCCTGGCAAAAGGCGATGACTTCATCCTTTTGCACGAGCCAGCTGTGCACCATCGATTTCAAGACCGGTTCCTGGCCTTTCGAGCCAAAACCCTTGCCGTGGATCACGCGCACGCAGCGCAGCTTGCGCCGCGTCGCCTGGTTCAAGAAGGCGCCGATGCCGTCGCGCGCCTCGTCGCGGCGCAAGCCGTGCAAGTCCAGCTCATCCTGGATGGGCCAGTGGCCCTTGCGCATCTTCTTGATCACGTCCGGCCCCACGCCGGGGCGGGCGTAGTTCAGGGCCGGATCGTTTTCCAGGTAATGGTCGACCTCGAACAAGTCCGACAGCGACTCGCGCAGCACGGCCGCATCGTCCTCTTCCGGAGACAATTTGCGCGCCGGCTGCTGGACGCTGGCTGTGCGCGCCTTGGGCAGGCTGGGCACGTAGCGGTCCGACTCGGGCAGGCGCTTGACGCCGCCGATGCTGGCCTTGAACAGATTACTTTCCACGGCCTGCACCTTGACCTGCTGCGCGCGTTCAGCCGCAGCTTGCGCGCGCGCATCGGCCTGCTCCTTGAGCTGCTTGCTGACCGCTTTCAGGTCGGCAAAGTCTTTCATCGACGCCATGCGACGCTTACTCCTGGCCTTCCAGGTAGCGCTGGGCGTCCAGTGCTGCCATGCAACCCGTACCGGCGCTGGTGATGGCCTGGCGGTAGATATGGTCTTGCACGTCGCCGGCCGCAAATACGCCCGGTGCGCTGGTGGCCGTGGCCATGCCTTCCAGGCCCGTCTTGGTCTTGATGTAGCCGTTGTGCATTTCCAGCTGGCCTTCGAAGATGCCCGTGTTCGGCTTGTGGCCGATGGCGATGAACACGCCATGCACGCTCAATGCTTCGACCTTGCCGTCGATGGTCGATTTGATGTTCAGGCCCGTCACGCCGCCTTCGTTGCCCGTCACTTCGTCCAGAGTGTGGTTATATTTCAACACGATCTTGCCTTCGGCAACCTTGGCGTTCAGGCGGTCGATCAGAATCGCTTCGGCGCGGAACTTGTCGCGGCGGTGGATCAGCGTGACTTTATTGGCGATGTTCGACAGGTACAGCGCTTCCTCGACGGCCGTATTGCCGCCGCCGACGACGGCCACTTCCTGGTTGCGGTAGAAGAAACCATCGCAGGTGGCGCAGGCGGACACGCCCTTGCCCATGAATTCCGCTTCCGACGGCAGGCCCAGGTATTGCGCGGATGCGCCCGTGGCGATGATCAGCGTATCGCACGTGTATTCGTGGCTGTCGCCCTTCAGGCGGATCGGTTTTTCATTGAGGAAAGTGGTGTGGATGTGGTCAAACACGATTTCCGTATTGAAACGCTCGGCATGCTGCAGCAAGCGCTGCATCAGGTCCGGACCTTGCACGCCCATCGGGTCGCCTGGCCAGTTTTCCACGTCGGTGGTGGTCATCAGCTGGCCGCCTTGTTCCACGCCGGTGACCAGCATCGGGTTCAGGTTGGCGCGGGCGGCGTAGACGGCGGCGCTGTAGCCGGCTGGGCCGGAACCGAGGATCAAAACGCGGGCGTGTTTGGTAGTGGTCATAATGAGGCTTCTCTATGAGTGGGGTCTATCCGAATTGGGGGCATACGCGCGAAGAACAAGGGCGTATTGCGCTTGCGCAAGCAATCCACGATTATAGACCAAGCCGCCTGTAGCGACGAATCGTGGGGCCGTCCGGGGCATATATGGCTTAGAATACTTCCTTATTATGGGAAATTCCCTTTCAGAAACATTTTTCACCTTGCAGCGCTTCCCAGAATGACTAAACCAGCCCAGGCCAATCAAAATAGCTACACCCGAAAACCGGTCGAACGCCGGCCCTTGCCCAACCGGCTGGTACGGCTGCTGTCCGAGGCGCGCTGGTTCGCGCTGGCCGCGTTTGCCCTGTATTTCGTGCTGATACTGGCCAGCTTCAACAAGCTCGACCCCGGCTGGTCGCATGCCACCAATGTCGACAAGGTCGCCAACCTGGGCGGCAAGCTCGGTGCGACCTTTTCCGATCTGTTGCTGTATATCTTCGGCTTTTCCGCCTGGTGGTGGTGCGTCTGGCTGCTGCGCACCGTGTGGAATGGCTATCGCCGCCTGAGTAAGCGCTTCCTGCTGGAAGAAGAGGAGGTGGAGCGCGAGCACCATGTCGAGATGCTGATCCGCATCGTCGGCTTTTCCATCATGCTGATCGGCAGCATGGGCCTGGAATACCTGCGCATGGCGAAGAGCCTGCACGTGCAGCTGCCGCGCGATCCCGGCGGCGTGCTGGGTCAGCTGGTGGGGCACTCGGCCCACGTGGCTTTCGGTTTTACGGGCGCCACCTTGTTGCTGTTGCTGCTGTTCGGTCTGGGCTTTTCCCTGTTCTTCCATGTTTCTTGGCTGCAAGTGGCCGAACGCATCGGCGGCGCCATCGAAGACGCCTTCAACTGGTTCGTGCTGCGCTACCAGGACCGCGAAGACCGCCGCCAGGGCGAAGTGGCTGCCGTGCGCCGCGACGAAGTGGTGGTCATCGAACGGGCCAAGCACGTGGAAAAGCACGTGGCCGCGCCGCCCGTCAAAATCGAGCCGCAGGTGGTGACCGTGGTGAAATCTGAGCGCGTGGAAAAGGAACGCCAGGCGCATCTGTTCGAGAACCTGGGCGATGGCAAGCTGCCGCCTTTGTCGCTGCTCGACGAAGCGCCGCCCGTGGTGGAAACGGTGTCCGTGGAAACCCTGGAATTCACGAGCCGCCTGATCGAAAAGAAATTGTCGGACTTTGGCGTGGATGCCAAGGTAGTGGCCGCTTACCCCGGCCCCGTCGTGACGCGCTATGAAATCGAGCCGGCCACGGGCGTGAAGGGCAGCCAGATCGTGGGTCTGGCGCGCGACCTGGCCCGTTCGCTGTCGCTTACGTCGATCCGCGTGGTGGAAACCATTCCCGGCAAGAATTACATGGCGCTGGAATTGCCTAATAGTAAACGCCAGATCGTGCGCCTGACGGAAATCCTCGGCTCCAAGGTCTACAACGATGGCGTGTCCAGCCTGACGATTGCGCTGGGCAAGGATATCGCCGGCAAACCCGTCGTGGCCGATCTCGCCAAGATGCCCCACTTGCTGGTGGCCGGCACCACCGGTTCCGGCAAGTCCGTCGGCATCAATGCGACGATTCTGTCGCTGCTGTACAAGTCCGACCCGCTCGACGTGCGGCTGATTCTGATCGATCCGAAGATGCTGGAAATGTCCGTCTACGAAGGCATCCCGCACTTGCTGGCGCCCGTCGTGACGGACATGCGCCAGGCGGGCCATGCACTGAACTGGGCCGTGAACGAGATGGAACGCCGCTACAAGCTGATGAGCAAGATGGGCGTGCGTAACCTGGCCGGCTACAACGCGAAGATTGCCGACGCGAAAAAGCGCGAAGAGCACATCCCGAATCCGTTCAGCCTGACGCCGGATTCGCCGGAACCGCTGGAAAAACTGCCGACCATCGTCATCATCATCGACGAGCTGGCCGACCTGATGATGGTGGTGGGCAAAAAAGTCGAGGAATTGATCGCGCGTATCGCGCAAAAGGCGCGCGCCGCCGGTTTGCACTTGATTCTGGCCACGCAGCGCCCATCTGTAGACGTGATCACGGGGCTGATCAAGGCGAATATCCCGACGCGTATCGCCTTCCAGGTCTCGTCGAAGATCGACTCGCGCACGATTCTGGACCAGATGGGCGCGGAAACCCTGCTGGGCATGGGCGACATGCTGTACATGCCGCCCGGCACCGGCTTGCCGATGCGCGTGCACGGCGCGTTTGTGTCGGATGAAGAAGTCCACCGCGTTGTCAGCCATTTGAAGCTGCAGGGCGAACCGAATTACATCGAGGGCATCCTCGAAGGCGGCACCCTGGAAGGCGACGGCGCCGAAGGCGGCGCGCCGGGCGAGGGCGGCGGCGAGGCCGATGCCCTGTACGACCAGGCGGTGGCGGTGGTGCTGAAAAACCGCCGCGCCTCAATTTCGCTGGTGCAGCGTCATTTGCGCATCGGCTACAACCGCGCGGCCCGTCTGCTCGAGCAGATGGAGCAGAGCGGGGTGGTATCAACCATGCAATCCAATGGCAACCGGGAAATCCTGGTGCCGGCGGCGAGTAGTGAACAAGGGTAACGGAATGAAGAATACGACTTTCGCAGCAAAAATGATCATCGGCGCGGCCAGCGTCGCCTGCAGTATGCTGTTCGCGGCCAGCGCCTCGGCCAGTGCCCTCGAGCAATTCAAGAGCTTTGCGGCCGGCACCAAGTCGGCCAAGGGCGAGTTCGTGCAGCGGCAAGTCAAGAAGGCGGACGCCAGCGGCAAGGCGAAAGTGTCGACGCCAGCCAGTGGCACCTTCGAGTTTGCCCGTCCGGGCAAGTTCATCTGGACCTACCTGAAGCCGTACGAGCAACTGCTGCAAGCGGACGGCGACAAGTTGTATATCTACGACAAGGACCTGAGCCAGGTGACGGTCAAGAAGCTGGGCGACGCGCTCGGTTCCTCGCCGGCCGCCATCTTGTTCGGCAGCAACGACCTGGAAAAGAATTTCACCCTGGCCGAAGCAGGCACGCGCGATGGCCTGGAATGGCTGAAAGCGACGCCGAAAGCGAAGGACACGACCTTCGACGAAATCACCATCGGCCTGCGCAACGGCGTGCCCGAAGCGATGGAATTGCGCGACTCGTTCGGGCAGACGTCGGTGCTGGCGTTCAAGAATTTTCAGAAGAATCCGGCACTGTCTGCGAACCATTTCAAATTCGTGATGCCTAAAGGCGCGGACGTGATCAACAACTAAGTTTTTCACGTGCTGTTTTTTTGACCGGCCTCGCACCATGCGGGGCCTTTGCATTCTTACCCGGTACATATTATGGCGGATCTTTTTTCCACCGCACCGCGCCAGCCGCTGGCCGAAGCCTTGCGGCCTGCTACCCTGAACGAAGTCATCGGCCAGACGCACTTGCTGGGCGTCGGCAAGCCGCTGCGCCTGGCGTTCGAGGCGGGCAAGGCCCATTCGATGATCTTGTGGGGACCGCCCGGCGTGGGCAAGACGACCTTGGCGCGCCTGATGGCAAACGCGTTTGACAGCGAATTCATCGCCCTGTCGGCCGTGTTTGCGGGCGTGAAAGATATTCGCGCGGCCATGGACCAGGCCCGCCACAGCCTGGACCAGTTCGGCAAGCACACTTTATTGTTCGTCGACGAAATCCACCGGTTTAATAAATCGCAGCAGGATGCCTTGCTGCCCTTTGTCGAGTCGGGCCTGGTGACGTTTATTGGCGCCACCACCGAAAATCCCAGCTTCGAAGTCAACTCGGCGCTGCTGTCGCGCGCGCAAGTGTATGTGTTGAAATCGCTCAACGAAGACGAGATGAAGCAGTTGCTGGCCAAGGCGCAAAGCACGGCGCTGACGCACCTGACATTCGACGAAGCGGCGGCCGACACCCTTATCGGCTACGCGGATGGCGATGCGCGCCGCTTTTTGAACTTGCTGGAACAGGCCGAGACGGCCGCCAGCTCGACGGGTACGACGACCATCGACGCGGCCTTCGTCGACAATGCGCTCACATTAAATTCGCGCCGCTTCGACAAGGGCGGCGACAATTTCTATGATCAGATTTCTGCCCTGCACAAGTCCGTGCGCGGTTCGAACCCGGATGCGGCCCTGTACTGGTTTTGCCGCATGATCGACGGCGGCGCCGACCCGCGCTACCTGTCGCGGCGCATCGTGCGCATGGCCTGGGAAGACATCGGCCTGGCCGACCCCCGTGCCTTGACGATGGTCAATGATGCGGCGGAAACGTACGAGCGCCTCGGTTCGCCCGAAGGCGAGCTGGCCCTGGGCCAGGCCGTGATTTACCTGGCGATCGCCGCGAAAAGCAATGCCGGCTACAACGCGTTCAATACGGCCATGGCCTTCGTCAAGAAAGACAAGTCGAAGGAAGTGCCCGTGCACTTGCGCAATGCGCCGACGAAGCTGATGAAGGAACTCGGCTACGGCCACGCCTACCGCTACGCGCACGACGAGCCCGATGCGTATGCTGCCGGGGAAACCTATTTCCCGGACGGCATGGCTGAACCGGGCTGGTACCAGCCCGTGCCGCGCGGCCTGGAAAGTAAAATAGCCGACAAATTGGCCTGGCTGCGCGAGCTTGACAGGAAAGCAGGAAAACCGGCCGGCAAGGGCTGAATTACAGTCCCAGCAAGGTAAAGCCGTCATCCTGCGGCGCGTAGCCGACCAGCCGGCGCGTCGCGTCGATGGATAGCCGTTTATAACGGTTGTCCGACACGCCATGCACGACGTGGTAGCCGGCTGGCACGTCCGCCGCGATGCAGCAGGCCAGCAGCTGCACCACGTCGCGCTCGCTGATGAAGGCGGCCACGTCGCGCGCGCTGTGCTCTTGGCCTGGCGCAAAGCGGGCCACGTTGGCGATGCGCACGGCGATCGCCGTCATGCCATGCTGGTGCGCGAAGGCCGACGCCACGCCTTCGCCGAAGGCCTTGCTGGCGCCATACATGTTCGCCGGACGCGCGGGCATGCTTTCGTGCACTTGCACGTCCAGCTGATAGCCTTCGACGGCTTGCGCGCTGCTGGCGAATACCACTCTTTTCACTCCCTGCGCCTGTGCCGCGCGGAAGATGTTGTGCGTGCCGATGATGTTCGGCTGCAGTAACTGCGCGTCGAAATCGGCGCTGGCGTGCGGGACGCCGGCCAGGTGCAGCACCACGTCGATGTCCAGGCAGGCGGCCAGGCAGGCGGCGTAATCGCTGACGTCGAGCTGCATGGACGGGCAGGGCGCTTGCGCCAGCCCGTCCGTGTGCAGGTCGGCCAGGCGCAGGGAGAATTCCCCGTGCCGGCGCTTCCAGAAAGCGGTGCCGATGATGCCGGCGGCGCCCGTGACGAGGACGCGCAAAGGTTGTTGAATCATGTATTCCTTGTATTGAGTGTGTGAGGCAGTGCCTGGTTCAGCCAGCGCAGCAGGGCGGGGCGCGGGGCGGCCGTCCCATGCACGCGGATGCGTCCGTTGCCCACGGCTTCGACCAGCACCAGGCCGTCATTCGGTATCGTGTAGCGTTCACCGCTGCGCAGCACGCAATCCTCGAACTGGGCATAGGCCGTGATCCAGGCCGTGCCGGACAGGCATTCGATGACCCTGGCGCGCGCTTTTTCCAGGCGCAAGGGGCGTTCGCTGCGTAATTCGTGGTCGGTTTGCATGGCATCGCTCCTGTTGTGCGGACAGGAACAGCTTAGGCGCTGGGCTTGAACCATGACAGATGCAGGAAACCGAAATTGTCATGCATACAGTGCGCTTCATCGTACACTGTGCTTGTCAAAAAAACGGGCAACTGTATCTGTGCGTGCCGCGCGCGCCAGCCGCATACTGAAGGGATGAACATGAATGCGCCTTTGAATCTGTACGAGCACCTGGCCAACGAGCTGGGCGCCCTGATCGACGCGCGCGTGTTCGCGCCCGGCGACCGCCTGCCGTCGATCCGCCACCTGGCGCAGCAAAAGCGCATTTCCGTCAGCACAGTGATGCAAGCCTTGCGCCTGATGGAAGACCGGGGGCAGGTCGATGCGCGGCCCCAGTCCGGCTATTTCGTGCGCCACCGGGCGCCGCGCCGGCCCTGCAGCGCGGACGCGCAGCATCTGAAGGAGCCGGCCTTTGTCGGCATCAACAATCTGTTGATGCGCGTGCTGAAGGAAAACGAGGCGCCCGATATCGTGCAGCTGGGCACGGCCTGGCCGCCCGACGAGATATTGCCCATCAAGCGCATGCAGCGCACCATCAGCGCGGTGGCGCGGCGCGAGCCGGCGTTATTGAGCAAGGTCAGCTGCTACGACGTCAGCGAAGGCAATTTTTTGCGTCAGGTCACGCGCCGGGCGCTGGACTGGGGCAAGCTGGACCCGCGCGAGATCGTCGTGACGAATTCCTGCACGGAAGCGATCAGCCTGTGCCTGCGCGCCGTCGCCAGGCCGGGCGATACCATCGCCATCGAGTCGGCCACGTATTTCGTGCTGCTGCAGATGATAGAAAGCCTGGGCATGAAGGCGCTGGAAATCCCCACCGACCCAAAGACGGGGCCGTCGCTCGATGCGCTCGAACTGGCCCTGCGCGCCGGCCTCGTGCAGGCGTGCCTGTTCGTGCCGAACGCGAACAATCCCCTGGGCTGCGTCATGCCGGAAGCCAACAAGAAGCGCTTGGCGGGCTTGCTGTCGGAATTTAATATTCCGCTGGTGGAAGACGATGTGTATGGCGACCTGTGCTTTGCGCCGCAGCGCCCGTGGCCTGTGAAGGCTTACGACACGAGCGGCAATGTGCTGCTGTGTTCCTCGTTTTCCAAGGCCATCACGCCCGCGTCGCGCGTGGGCTATGTGCTGGCCGGGCGTTTCGCGCAGGAAGTGGCCTTGCTGAAAACCGTGTCGAGCGGCGCCACCAGCCATTTTTTCCAGGCCGTACTGGCCGATTTTTTGGAGGGCAGCAGCTACGACCAGCAGCTGCGCAAGATGCGGCGCACGCTGGTGCAGCGCATCGCGCGCATGTCCGATGCCGTGGCGGCCAGCTTTCCGGTCGATTGCATGCTGTCCGAGCCGCAGGGCGGTTTCGTGCTGTGGGTGCAGATGCCGCCGCAGGTCGATGCGCTGGCCCTGCATGGCCATGCCATTGCGGACGGCGTGGCGTATATGCCGGGCCAGCTGTTCTCGGCTTCGGGCAAGTTCGGCAATTATCTGCGCCTCAATTGCGGCAATGCGTGGACGCCGCGCATCGAGCAGGCGATCGGCCGGCTGGGCCGTCTGGTGCATGAGGCCTTGTAACTATTCTTTGCGTTTCAGTCCCCGTTTTTCACCGTTCGCTCCCTGTTTTTCGCCGCTGGTCGCAAGCCGGTGGCCTTGTTTGCCGCCGTTGGCTAAAGTAGCACCATACCAGCAGCAGTCAACGAAACAAACTAACCAGGAGTCACATCATGAACGCACTGAAAAACATGGAAATCGCCTTTATCGCCGCCGCCGTCCTGGCCATCGGTAGCAGCTTCGCCACCGCCGGCGCCAACACGGTGGAGGTGAGCGCCACGTCGACCCTGATCGCCCAGGCCGCCGACAGCACGATGCCCGTCGTCACCGTCAGCGCCCGCCGCCTGACGGCCGCCGAAAAAGCCGCTTTCATTTAAGTATCCGCCGTAAAGCGGGCGCGAGTGCCCGGCCATGCCGCCATGACGATGGCAGAGCGAGTGCAAAACTCATAAAGAACTGAACGGGTCTTGGTACAATGAGTGCTTTCGATACATCGGCACCGCCATTCACCCATGATAGATATCCAACTTCTCCGTAAAGACATCGCCAACGTCGCAGAACGCCTGGCGACGCGCAAATTCCAGCTCGACGTGGCAGGTTTTACCGCCCTCGAAGCCGAACGCAAGGCGATCCAGACGCGCACCGAAGAGCTGCAGGGCAAGCGCAACGCGCTGTCCAAGCAAATCGGCATGTTGAAAGGCAAGGGGGAAGACACCTCGGCCGTGATGGCGCAAGTGGCCGGCCTGGGCGATGAGCTGAAAGCCGATGAAGCGGCCCTGACCGTGGTGCAAGCCAAGCTGAGCGACTTCATCATGGCGGTGCCGAACCTGCCGCACGAATCGGCACCGGTAGGCACGGATGAGTCGGGCAACGTGGAAGTGCGCAAGGTCGGCACGCCGCGCACGTTCGATTTCGAAGTCAAGGATCACGTCGACGTGGGCGCCCCGCTGGGCCTCGACTTCGAAGTGGCCACCAAGCTGACCGGTTCGCGCTTCTCCGTGATGAAGGGCGGCATCGCCCGTCTGCACCGCGCACTGGCGCAATTCATGCTCAACACGCACGTGGACGAGCACGGCTACACGGAATGCTATACGCCGTACATGGTCAACGCCGATTCGCTGCGCGGCACGGGCCAGCTGCCAAAATTCGAAGCTGATCTGTTCTCGGTGAAAAAAGGCGGCGTGGAAGGCGAGGGCGAGACCTTCTACCTGATCCCCACGTCGGAAGTGTCGCTGACCAACATCGCGCGCGATGAAATCCTCGCGCTCGACCAATTGCCCCTGAAAATGACGGCCCACACGCCATGCTTCCGTTCGGAAGCGGGCAGCTATGGCCGCGACACGCGCGGCATGATCCGCCAGCACCAGTTCGACAAGGTGGAAATGGTGCAAGTGGTGCACCCGGACACCTCGTACCAGGTGCTGGAAGAAATGGTCGGCCACGCGGAAACGATATTGCAACGCCTGGGCCTGCCGTACCGCGTGATGTCGCTGTGCACCGGCGACATGGGCTTTACGGCCAGCAAGACCTTCGACCTGGAAGTATGGCTGCCGGCGCAGAACACCTACCGTGAAATCTCGTCCCTGTCGAACACGGAAGCCTTCCAGGCACGCCGCATGCAGGCACGTTTCCGCAACGCCGCCGGCAAGCCGGAACTGGCCCACACCCTGAACGGCTCCGGCCTGGCAGTGGGCCGTACCCTGGTGGCCGTGCTGGAAAACTACCAGCAAGCGGACGGCAGCGTCGAAATCCCGCCAGTGCTGCGCCCGTATATGGGCGGCCTGACGCATCTGAAGGCGTAAAAAAGACCAGGCAGCTTGCTGCAATGGAAGGCTTAAAATAGTCCTTCCATTTTTTCAAGCGGCTGCTATAATCTTGCCTTCTCGCAGCAATGCGGGAAAAGACCGCAGCAAATGGAGAGGTGGCAGAGTGGTCGAATGTACTTGACTCGAAATCAAGCGTACGTTAAATCGTACCGTGGGTTCGAATCCCACCCTCTCCGCCAGAACAAATAGAGAAAGCTCCCGCAAGGGAGCTTTTTTTATTTGTGGCGGCGAAGAGGAGTACGCCCCCTGCGGGGCGTACGCGTGGGATTCGAAGCCCCGCGCATATTTGCGCGGGGCCCTCCGAATCGCCCAATTGGTTTTTACGCGTGCGCCAAGGCGGCAGGTTCGAAGACGAGCGCATACTCGCGCGGGGCTCCCCGAATCGCCCAGATAGGTTTTGGTTTGCCAGCAATCAGTTGCAAATCACCAATAAACTCCTACCCAACCCAACAATACCCATGCTAAAATAGCGCCTCGTTCAAACAGGCATGCCAGTTTGAACGAATAGACCGCAGTAAACGGAGAGGTGGCAGAGTGGTCGAATGTACTTGACTCGAAATCAAGCGTACGTTAAATCGTACCGTGGGTTCGAATCCCACCCTCTCCGCCAGAATACATAAGAGAAGCTCCCGCAAGGGAGCTTTTTTTATTAGCGATGCCAAAAAGCCTGAGACGTATCAATACAGGTAGAAAAACCGCCCAAAGCGCGCAGCGCAAGGCGTTTTTTCCTCCATTCAGGTTTTAAAGGCCAGCCCCCAGGAACCCAAGCTAATGCACGAGCTTGGCTACCGCAAACGCGACGCCCGACATGGCAATGATCGTCCCCACACACGACAGGATGACAGCCGACTTCGCCTCAGCCACATCTGACTTGGTCGCATAATTGGAGCGCACCACAGCGAGGTCCAGTTTCAAGCCACCGACATCGGTCTTGAGAACGCCGACATCCGTTTTCAGACCAGCCACATCCACCTTGATGCCGGCCACATCAACCTTCAAATCAGCAACGTCCAGTTTCACACCGGCCATGTCTTTTCCCAGTGTGTTGACTTGCTCGTCCATGGCGCAATCCTCCGTGCTTGTCACTGCATGCTCCTCGCTTTTTTCACCGCTGTCAAACAGTGTCCCGAGGGTATCGCGCATGGCTTTGCTATTGTTTGCCAGGCGTTGTGCCAGTGCCGTCACGCGCTGCAAGTCGGCCATTCCTTCGCCCTGTAGCTGCTCAGTGGCAGTCTGCAATTCGACGGCGATCTGTTCGCCGAGACTGGCTGCGACTTGCAGCCACGCATCGATCTTGCGCTGGCGTGCCTGTTGCGTGAGCGCGTCATGCCGCACCCGCGTATCGCTCAGCTTGTGCATGCTGTTCATGCCACGTCCTCTACAGTCTGGGGCCGATGCCGATGCTGTCCACGTTACCCCTTGCCGATGCACCCCACCTTGACCCCGCTCAGCCTATGTTAATCTACCCCCTCCCATCCCGACCCCACCCATAAAAGCAATGAGCCGATTCTGGAGCAACATCGTCAGCGAGCTGACCCCCTACGTCCCTGGCGAGCAGCCGAAACTGCCCGACCTGGTGAAACTCAACACCAACGAAAACCCCTACGGTCCGTCGCCGCAGGTGCTGGCCGCATTGCACGAAGCAGCCAACGACAGCCTGCGCCTCTACCCGGACCCGTCCGCCAGCGAGCTGAAGCAAACCCTGGCCGCCTACCACGGCCTCAACAGCGCGCAAGTGTTCGTCGGCAATGGTTCCGACGAAGTGCTGGCGCTGGCCTTCATGGCCTTGCTCAAGCACGATGCGCCCCTGCTGTTCCCGGACATCAGCTACAGCTTCTATCCCGTGTATTGCAAGCTGTACGGTATCGATTACCGGACGGTCGCGCTCGACGATGCCATGCGCATCCGCCCGGAAGACTATCAAGGGCCGTGCGGCGCCATCATCTTCCCGAATCCCAACGCGCCCACGGGCGTGGACTTGCCGCTGGCCGGCGTGGAAACCTTGCTGCGCGACCATCCCGATGCCGTGGTGGTGGTCGATGAAGCGTATGTGGATTTCGGCGGCGAGAGCGCCGTGGCCCTGGTCGAGCGGTATCCGAATTTGCTGGTGGTGCAGACGTTCTCGAAGTCGCGTTCGCTGGCCGGCTTGCGCGTCGGCTGCGCCTTCGGTCATGCGGACCTGATCGAGGCGCTGGAGCGCGTGAAGAACAGTTTCAACTCGTATCCGCTGGATAGGCTGGCCTTGGCCGGCGCCGTCGCTTCGCTGCACGACGAAGCGTATTTCCAGCAGACGCGCCAGGCCGTGATCGCCAGCCGCGAACAGCTGGCGGCGGACCTGGCGGCGCTGGGCTTCGAAGTGCTGCCGTCCGTGGCCAACTTTGTCTTTGCCCGCCACCCGCAGCATGACGCGGCGCAACTGGCGGCCGGCCTGCGCGCCCGCTCCGTGATCGTGCGCCATTTCAATGCACCGCGCATCAGCCAGTATTTGCGCATCAGCATCGGCAACCCGGCCGAGTGCGCCGCCTTGATGGCGGCCTTGCGCGCAGTGCTGTGACGCCATGCTGACCTTCGTCCCAGCCAGCAGCGCCGATGGCGAGGCGCTGGCCAGCCTGCGCGTGGCCGCCATGCGCGACAGCCTGGAGCGCATCGGCCGCTATGATCCGCAGCGGGCGCGCCAGCGTTTCCTGTCCACCTACGACCCCGATTGCACCTGGCAGTTGCGCCACGGCGGCGCGCTGGCCGGCTTTTATGTGTTGCGCCCGCAAGCGGATTATTTGCTGCTCGACCACCTCTATCTGGCGCCGGAATGCCAGCGGCAAGGCATGGGCGCGGCCGTGCTGGCGCGCGTGTTTGCCGAGGCCGATGCGGCCCGCAAGAGCGTGCGCGTGGGCGCCTTGCGCGGCAGCGAGGCGAACCGCTTCTATGTGCGTCACGGCTTCGTGCCGGATGGCGAGGAAGAGTTCGACCTGTATTATCGGCGCGCTCCCGCGCCTTGATGCTGCCGGCGGCGACTGTTTGTGCAACAATAATCGGATTCATACCTCGACAGGACGGACAATATGGCAAAAGTGGCATTCATCGGTTTGGGCGTCATGGGTTTTCCCATGGCAGGTCACCTGGCGGCGGGCGGGCACGACGTCACCGTGTACAACCGCAACCCGGCCCGTGCGGCGGCCTGGCTGGAGCAGCACAAGGGCAGCAGCGCCGCCACGCCGGCCGCCGCCGCTGCCGGCGCCGAATTCGTCTTCACCTGCATCGGCAACGATAACGACCTGTATCAAGTGATCCTGGAAGAGGGCGGCTTGCTGTCCGCCATGGCGTCGGGCAGCATCCTGATCGACCATACGACGGCCTCGGCCGAAGCGGCGCGCACCATCCACGCGGCGGCGAAAGAGCAGGGCGTGTTCTTCCTCGACGCGCCCGTGTCTGGCGGCCAGGCGGGCGCGGAAAACGGCAAGCTGACCGTGATGGTGGGCGGCGACGCGGAAGCGTATGCACGGGCCGAGCCCGTCATCGCCCTGTTCGCGCGCGCCGTCACCTACATGGGCGCATCCGGTTCCGGCCAGCTCACGAAAATGGTCAACCAGATCTGCATCGCGGGCCTGGTGCAAGCCTTGAGCGAGGGTATTGCCTTTGCGGAAAACGCGGGCCTTGATGCGGCCCTGGTGGTCGACGTGATTTCCAAGGGCGCGGCGCAGTCGTGGCAGCTGGAAAACCGGGGCAAGACCATGATCGAGCGCAAGTTCGACTTCGGTTTCGCCGTCGACCTGATGCGCAAGGACCTGGGCATCTGCCTCGCCGAAGCCAAGCGCAACGGCAGCGACTTGCCTGTGACGACCTTAACGGACCAGTTCTATGGCGAAGTGCAGCAGGCGGGCGGCAACCGTTACGACACCTCCAGCCTGATTACCCGCTTGAACAAAAAGTAACTTTTTAACTCTTAAGTAAAGAGCGGCGCGTCCCTGCCCAGGGCCGCGCCGCTCGTCGTTTACGGGGGTGGAAAATAAAAAAACGTCAGTTTCCGGAACATCTGGTTTCGATTTTCATGGAAAAGCATGGACTTCGCTAGCTCATCGTGTATTATTAAAAAACGAGATGAAATGTCCCAATTTTTAAAACATTATGAGCGGACCAGCATGAAAACTAACTCCTCAGCGATAACACGCGTTGTCGACAAGAACATCCCCTACCTGTCTTCCGCCATCGCCATCTGGCGGCCCCGCGCCGTGCTGCGCAGCTGGCCCGGCGTGGCCATCGCGCTGGTGATCGCCCTGTCGGCCACCTTTATTTCAAGCAATTACGGCGGTCCTCAGTTGCTGTACGCGCTGTTCTTCGGCCTGGCTTTCCACTTCCTCGCGTCCGACCCCACCTGCAAGCCCGGCATCGAGTTTTGCAGCAAGGTGCTGCTGCGCACGGGCGTGGCCCTGCTGGGGGCGCGCATCACCTTCAATCAGATCGCCTCGGTCGGCGTGACGCCCCTGCTGATCGTCGTCGGCGGCTTGGTGGCGACTTTGGGTTTCGGCTACCTGCTGGCCAAATGGCTGAAACGTCCGATCACGGAAGGCATTTTGTCGGGCGGCTCCGTTGCCATCTGCGGCGCCTCGGCCGCGCTGGCCATTTCGGCCGTGCTGCCACAAACCAAGGAAAACGAGAAATTCACCCTGCTGACGGTGGTGGGTGTGACCTCGCTGTCCACCCTGGCCATGATCGTCTACCCGCTGCTGGTCAAGCTGCTGGGCTTTGACCCGACGGAAGCGGGCGTGTTCATCGGCGGCACCATCCATGACGTGGCGCAAGTGGTGGGCGCCGGCTATCTGGTGAGCAACCATACGGGCGACGTGGCCACCTTCGTGAAATTGACGCGTGTGGCCTGCCTCGTGCCCGTCGTGCTGGGCCTGTCGATCATGTTCAAGCGCAAGGACGGCAAGAGCGAAGTCGATGCGCCGCCGCTGGTGCCATTCTTCCTGATCGGCTTTGTCTGGCTCGTCATCACCAACAGCCTGGGCCTGATTCCGCAGGAAGTGAATGGCTGGATCAACAATGCCTCGCGCGCCTGCCTCGTCATTGCGATTGCCGCCCTGGGCGTGAAAACTTCGTTCCAGTCGCTGGCCTCGCTGGGCTGGCGTCCCGTGATCATGCTGGTGATGGAGACCGTGTGGATCGCCGCCTTCGTCGCCATCGCCGTCCTGCTGACGCGCTGAGCGAGCCGGGCCCGCCATGAAGATCCTTGTCCTCGGCGCCGGCGTGGTCGGCACGGCATCGGCCTGGTACTTGCGCCAGGCGGGCCACGACGTGCGCGTGCTCGAGCGCCAGGCGGGCGCCGCGCAGGAAACCAGTTTCGGCAACGGCGGGCAGATTTCCGTCTCGCACGCGGAGCCGTGGGCCAATCCCGCCACCCTGCGCAAGGTCTTGACCTGGCTGGGCAAGGACGACGCGCCGCTGCTGTTCCGTCCCCGCCTCGATCCGCTGCAATGGCAGTGGGCCTTGCATTACCTGCGCGAATGCCTGCCGGTCAGGGTGGCGCGCAACATGCGCCAGATCGTCGCCCTGGCCGAGTACAGCCGCCAGAGTTTGCAGGCATTACGGCGCGAGACGGGCATCGCCTACGACCACCTCGAGCGCGGCATTTTGCATTTCTATACGGACCAGCAGGAGTTTGACAAATCGCAAGCGGGCGCCGCGCTCCTGCGCGAGCTGGGCTGCCCGCGCAACACCGTCAGCGCCGACGAAGTGATTCGATTGGAGCCGGCCCTGCGCCACGCGCGCAGCCGCATCGTCGGCGGCGATTTTACGGCCAGCGACGAATCGGGCGACGTGCACTTGTTTACCACGGCCCTGGCCGCGCGCGCGGCGGCTGCCGGCGTGGATTTCCAGTACGGCACCACGGTGACGCGGTTGCTGGCGGACGGCGAGCGCATCACGGGCGTGGAATGCATCGATGCGCAGGGGCGCCATCGCCTGGAATACGCGGACGCCGTGGTGGTGGCCATGGGCAGCTTTTCCGCACCGCTGCTGCAGCCGCTGGGCATCCGGCTGATGTTGTATCCGGGCAAGGGCTACTCGGCCACGTATCCGATTCTTGATTCCGCCGCCGCACCCAGCGTGTCGCTGACGGACGACGGCCATAAGCTGGTGTTTTCGCGCCTGGGATCGCGCCTGCGCGTGGCGGGCACGTGCGAGCTGAACGGCTACACGCGGGAACTCAATCCTGTGCGCTGCGCAGCCATCACGCGCCGCGTGCAGGCCCTGTTTCCCGGCGCCTGCGATTACAGCGACCCCGTCTACTGGGCCGGCCTGCGCCCTCTGACACCGTCGAACGTCCCCTACATCGGCGCCACGCGCTACCGCCAGCTGTTCCTCAACACGGGCCACGGCACCCTGGGCTGGACCATGGGCTGCGGCGCGGGCAGGGTGATCGCCGACCTCGTGTCGGGACGGCGGCCGGAAGTCGATTTTGCGTTTTGCGGCGAAGCCCCCCGGCATGAGGCCGCTTTGGTTCAACTTAGGAGAGCACCACGATGAGAGACGACGCCACCCCCAGCCATACCCCCGGCGGCCTGACCCTGGCCGGCACCACCTACCAGTCGCGCCTGCTGGTGGGCACCGGTAAATACAAGGATTTCGAGGAAACGCGCCTCGCCATCGAGGAAAGCGGCGCCGAGATCGTCACCGTGACGATACGGCGCGTGAATATCGGCCAGGAAAAGGGCGAGCCTAACCTGCTCGACTTCATCCCGCCGTCGAAATACACGATTTTGCCCAACACGGGCGGCTGCTACAACGCGCGCGATGCCGTCTATACCCTGCAGCTGGCGCGCGAGTTGCTGGGCGGCCACCAGTTGTGCAAGCTGGAAGTGCTGGGCGATGAAAAGACCCTGTTCCCGAACATGCCGGAAACGTTAAAGGCGGCGGAGCAGCTGGTGCGCGACGGCTTCCAGGTGATGGTGTATTGCAGCGACGACCCCATCCAGGCGCGCATGCTGGAAGACATCGGCTGCATCGCCGTCATGCCGCTGGCGTCTCTGATCGGCTCGGGCATGGGCATTCTCAATCCATGGAACTTGTCGCTGATCATCGAGCAAGCCAAGGTGCCCGTGCTGGTCGACGCGGGCGTGGGCACGGCGTCGGACGCCGCCATCGCCATGGAACTCGGTTGCGACGGCATTTTGATGAATACCGCCATCGCGGCGGCGCGCGAGCCGATCCGCATGGCGCGCGCCATGAAACTGGCAGTGCAGGGCGGACGCGAGGCCTATCTGGCCGGACGCATGCCCCGGAGAGCGGGCGTCATGAGCGCTTCGCCCTCGTCGCCGATGGCCGGGCTGATCGCCTGAGTTGCCGCATTTACCGCAGTTTGCAGCACCGTTGTTGATTCTGTTTGAAGCACCCATAAAAACCACAATACCTGGAGATGACATGAAACACACACTCGTAACGGCAGCTATCCTGGCCTCCTTCTTCGCCGGCAACGCCAGCGCCCAATCGTCCGTCACCGTGTACGGCTTGCTCGACGCGGGCTTCACGTCCGAACACGGCGGCGCGGACGGTTCCGTCACCAAGCTGGCCACCGGCGTGCAGTCGGGCAGCCGCATCGGCTTCAAGGGCACGGAAGACTTGGGCAACAACTTGAAAGCCAATTTCCTGCTGGAAAATGGCCTCGACGTGGACACGGGCGCCAACCGCCAGGGCGCCTTGTTCGGGCGCAAGGCCTACGTGGGCCTGTCGGGCGGCTTCGGCGCCGTGAACCTGGGCTTGCAGCACAATCCGCTGTTCACCGCGCTGGACAATATCGACCCGTTCGAGACGGGCATGACGGGCGCCTCGATCAACCTGATGAGCGTGGCCAGCCTGCGCACGAAAAATTCCATCATGTATGAAACGCCGAAGGTGAACGGCTTGTCGGCCGCCGTCATGTATGGCTTGGGCGAAAAGCCGGACAGCAATACCCTGGGCCGCACCATCGACTTTTCCATCGACTACGCCAACGGTCCGCTCGTGCTGACCCTGGCGCACGACAACCGCAAGGACACGCCATTGAACACGGCGAAAGTGACCTTGCTGGGCGGTACCTACGACTTCGGCCCGGCCAAGCTGCACGCCGCGTATGAGACGGACAAGGACGATGCGGGCACGGATTTCCGCAACTACATGCTGGGTGTGTCGGCCCCCGTGGGTGCGGCCGGCAGCGTGATGGCCTCGTATATCCGCAAGGATGACCGCACGAATGCGCGCCGCGGCGGGCGCCAGCTGGCCATCGGCTACACGTATGCCTTGTCCAAGCGCACGAACCTGTACACCTCGTACGGGCGCATCAGCAACGATGGCGCAGGCACCAACTTCGTCGGCGACGCATCGAGCGGCGGCAGCGTGCCCTTGCCTGGGCATAACTCGAGCGCCTTCACGGCCGGCATGCGCCTGAAGTTCTAAGCGCGGCGGCGAAGGTAGCGATGGCGGCTTGTCTGTTGCGGATAAGCCGCCATTGTTGTTTCAGGAATGGGTGTAAGTCACGGATTCCGGATTCAGGAATGAAACAGTCCGATTTTTCATGAATTCTCATTGACAGCGCATTTCGTAACCGTTAAATTGAACACGTATTTCAAATATCGGAACAAAATATACCGATTTTTCATAAAACCGTAAGGAGACTGAGCCATGACCGATTTGTCCGACCAAAAAGCCGCCGCAGCCGCCGCAGTGCATCCACCCGCTCCTGTGGGCCCGCAAAAGATGACGCCTTCCGAAGCGTTCGTGGAAACCCTGGCCGCCAATGGCGTGACCGATATGTTCGGCATCATGGGCTCGGCCTTCATGGATCCGATGGACATTTTCGCGCCGGCCGGCATCCGCCTGATCCCCGTCGTACACGAGCAGGGCGCCGGCCACATGGCCGACGGCTATGCCCGCGTGTCGGGCCGCCATGGCGTCGTCATCGGCCAGAACGGCCCCGGCATCAGCAATTGCGTCACGGCGATTGCCGCCGCCTACTGGGCGCACACGCCCGTCGTCATCATCACACCGGAAACGGGCACGATGAGCATGGGCCTGGGCGGCTTCCAGGAAGCGAACCAGTTGCCGATGTTCGAGGAATTCACGAAATACCAGGGTCATGTGACCAATCCGGCCCGCATGGCGGAATTCACGGGCCGCTGCTTTGACCGCGCCATGTCGGAAATGGGGCCGACGCAATTGAATATTCCGCGCGATTATTTCTATGGCGAAATCAAGGCCGAAATCCCGAAACCGAACCGCCTGGACCGCGGCGCCGGCGGCGAGCAAAGCCTGAACGATGCGGCCGAACTGCTGGCCAAGGCCAAGTTCCCCGTGATTATCTCGGGCGGCGGCGTCGTCATGGGCGAAGCGATCGAAGAATGCAAGGCCCTGGCCGAGCGCCTCGGTGCGCCCGTCGTCAACAGTTATCTGCATAACGACTCGTTTCCCGCCAGCCACCCGCTGTGGTGCGGTCCGCTCGGCTATCAAGGTTCCAAGGCGGCGATGAAACTGATCGCCCAGGCCGACGTCGTCGTCGCTTTAGGCTCGCGCCTGGGACCGTTCGGCACCTTGCCGCAGCACGGCATGGATTACTGGCCGAAGAACGCGAAGATCATCCAGATCGACGCCGACAACAAGATGCTGGGCCTGGTCAAAAAGATTTCGGTCGGTATCTGCGGCGACGCCAAGGCGGCCGCCAAGGCGATTATTGCCCGCCTGGATGGCAAGACGCTCGACTGCGACGCCACGCGCGACGCGCGCTATGCCACCGTGCAAGCGGAGAAGGCCGCGTGGGAAGAGGAATTGACGAACTGGACGCACGAGAAAGATGCGTATAGCCTGGACATGATCGAAGAGCAGAAGAAAGAGCCGGGCAATTATCTGCACCCGCGCCAGGTCTTGCGCGAGCTGGAAAAAGCCATGCCGGAAGACGTGATGGTGTCGACCGACATCGGCAACATCAACTCGGTGGCAAATAGTTACCTGCGCTTCGAAAAGCCGCGCAGCTTCTTTGCGGCGATGAGCTTTGGCAACTGCGGCTATGCGTTCCCGACCATCATCGGCGCCAAGGTGGCCGCGCCGCACCGTCCGGCCGTGTCGTATGCGGGCGACGGCGCCTGGGGCATGAGTTTGATGGAAACGATGACCTGCGTGCGCCACAACATTCCCGTGACGGCCGTGGTGTTCCACAACCGCCAGTGGGGCGCGGAAAAGAAGAACCAGGTCGATTTCTACAACCGCCGCTTCGTTGCCGGCGAGCTGGACAACCAGAGTTTTGCGGAAATTGCGCGGGCCATGGGCGCCGAAGGCATCACGGTCGACAAGCTGGAAGACGTGGGTCCGGCCCTGAAGAAGGCGATCGACATGCAGATGAATGAAGGCAAGACCACCATCATAGAGATCATGTGCACGCGCGAGCTGGGCGACCCGTTCCGCCGCGATGCGCTGAGTAAACCAATTCGTCATCTGGATAAGTATAAAGACTACGTTTGATGTAACGGGTGTTGTTGGATTACGCCCTGGCGGGCTAATCCAACCTACCCAACCTACGTGCGGAGGGCATTGCGGGTAGGTCGGATTAGCCGGGCAAAGCCCGGCGTAATCCGACACCACCCGGACAGTAGCCAGGCCCGGCTTCATCCGACGCCACCCTGACCGATCCTTGTATGACCCCGGCTTGCCGGGTTTTATGTGCCGGAACCATCTTTATGCTTCCATGGTTCCGGCACTTTTTTTACCGAATTGGAGTCGCCATGAAAGCCCTGCACCGCATCATCGAGCAAGCCCGTGCCGTGCCGAAACATATCGTCTTGTGCGAGGGCGGCGATGCGCGCGTGCTGCAGGCGGCCGCGCGGGCTGCCGCCGAAGGCCTGGCGCACATCACCATCGTCGGCCAGCCGGCCGCCATCCTCGCCCTGGCGCACGAGCACGGGCTCGACCTCGATAGCGTGCGTCTGGTCGACCCGGCCACTTCCGACGAGTCGGAACACTATGCCCAGCAATTGTTTGTGCTGCGTCAAGCCAAGGGCATGACGGTGGAGCAGGCGCGCATCGCCGTGCAAGACCCGTTGTGCTACGCCAACCTGATGGTGCGCCTGGGCGACGCCGACGGTTGCGTGGCGGGGGCCGTGCATACGACGGCCGACGTGGTGCGCAGCGCCATCCAGATCATCGGCGTCGACCCGGCCTTCAAGCTCGTGTCGAGCTTTTTCCTGATGATGCTGTGCGAACCGTTCCACAGCCTGAAGGGCGGATTCATCTTTTCCGACTGCGCCCTCGTCGTCGATCCGAAGGCCGAGGAACTGGCCGACATCGCCATGGCCGCCGCCGACAGCGCGCAAGCCTTGCTGATGGAAGAACCACGGGTCGCCATGCTGTCGTTTTCCACCAGCGGCAGCGCCCATCACGCGGCCGTGGACAAGGTGCATGCGGCCACGGACCGGGTCAAGGCCCAGCGTCCGCTGCTGGCCATCGATGGCGACGTGCAACTCGACGCGGCCATCGTGGCCGAAATTTCCCAGAGGAAAGTCAAGGATTCCGTCGTCAACGGCCGCGCGAACGTGCTGGTGTTCCCGAACCTGGACGCGGGCAATATCGGCTACAAGCTGGCCGAACGCATGGGCGGCGCCGTCGCCATCGGCCCCTTGCTGCAAGGCTTGAACAAGCCGGCCAACGATTTGTCGCGCGGCTGCAGCGCCGACGACGTCTACAACGTCATTGCGGTGACGGCCGTGCAGGCCCAGGGTGGGCGCTGAGTTGTTCAGCTTGCCCGTGCTGGCGCTGCTGGGCGTGGTGGCGGCCGGCACGTATTTCCAGACCGTCACGGGCTTTGGCCTGGGCATGATCGTCATGGGCGTGGCCAGCGGCCTCGGTCTGGCGCCCGTGCCCGCGCTGGCGGCCCTCGTCAGTTTATTGTCGCTTGCCAATTGCCTCGTGGCCTTGCCGGGCGCCTTGCACCACCTCGATTGGCGTGCCATCCGCGCCGCCAGCATCGGCTTGCTGCCGGCCATGGCGGCCGGCGTCTTGCTGTTGGGATATCTGGACCAGGCGTATGCGCCCGTCCTGAAACTGTTATTGGGCGCGGCCATCGTGTATGGCGGCGTCAGCATCCTGCTGCAGGCGCCGCCGGGGCCGGGCGCGGCGGATAAACGCAGCTTTTTCATCAGCGGCGTGTGCGGCGGCCTGTTCTCGGGCCTGTTTTCGCTGGCCGGCCCGCCCCTCGTGTATCAGTTCTATCGCCAGGAAATGAGTTTGACCACCATCCGCTACAGCCTGATCTTTTTGTTTGCCATCAGCGCGGGCGGGCGCTCGCTGATGGCGGGCAGCCAGGGCCAGCTCGACGCGAAAGTGTTGTTGCTGTGTGCGCTGGCCTTGCCCGTGGGCGTGCTGGCCACCATGGCCGGCAAGCGCTACCCGCCGCCGATCGCCCAGCGCGGCATGCGCCGCATCGCGTTCGTCGTGCTGACCGCCATCGGCCTGTCGCTGATGGCGGCGGCCGTGCCGCAATTGCTGCGCTAGGCTTTAAAGGTCAGCAAAGGTTTCAGCCGCGCCACCGATTGCAGCAAGCCCGCTTCCTCCTGCGCAGCGATGACGGGGCCGATCTTTTTATACGCCATCGGCGCTTCCTCGACACGGCGTTCCTCGCGCAGGGTCACGCACTGGAACGCCATCTCGCCGCCTCCCACCGTGGGCCGGATGGAGCGCATGGCTTGCCTGCGGATGCTGCGCCCCGCGCCATGCGAGCACGACCACAGCCAGTCGGGATTGCCCATGCCAGTTGCCACATAAGAATAGTCGCCCATGGAGCCGGGGATCAGCGCCAGGTCGCCTTCGCGCGCCGGCGTGGCGCCCTTGCGGTGGATGTTCATGCCATGCTCGCGCAGGATGACGTTGTGCGGCACGTCCACCACCAGGCGCGATTGATCCTGCGCAAACACTTGCGACAGGCTGTCGCGCACCAGCTCGGCCAATACCATGCGGTTGACCCAGGCATAGCGCGAGGCCACGCCCATGGCGTCCATGTATTCGCCGGCCAGTTCGCCCGTCAAGCCGTACAGGCCCGACTGCGGGTGGCGCACGCCTTTCGGCCACGCCTCTTTGGCGCGGTCCATCCAGCGGCTGCCGACAAAAAAGCCCACGTCGCGGCTGCCGCTGTGGATCATGACGACCACTTCGCCCGGCACCAGCCCGTGCCGGTACGCGGAGTGGCGGTCCATGACGGCGTCGACCAGCTGGATTTCCACGAAATGGTTGCCCGATCCCGTCGTGCCCAGGCTGGGATCGCGTATCACTTCGCGCGTGCCCACCAGCGCTGCGGGCGCATGGCGCAAGCCGCCGCCCAGTTCGCGCAGGGCGATGCAAGCGTCGAGTTCGTGCAACAGCCGCTCCTTGTCGACGCGGGGCCACAAACCATCGTCATGCAGGCTGTCGATGAGCGCTGCCGGACCCACGTCGAACAGGGCGGCAAACGCCTTCGAGCGCAGCGGCACGTTGCGGCCGTCTTCCAGCAGCACATGTTTGAGCTTGGCGAGCAGCTGCGGCTTGCGCGCTTCGAACTGGGCCAGGGTCAAGCCCGTCGTGATCAGGCGCATGCCGCAGGCGATGTCCGTGCCGGGGATGGCGGGGATTACCATGTCGGGGCTGGTGGCGACGATGCTGCCGACGGGCGCGATGCTGCCAGGGTGGAAGTCGGGCGTGGCGCACGCCTTGCACACATGGCCATCCTGGCCGGGCACGGCGACGGCCGCAAATTCCATCAGCTGGCGCACGGCTTTTTCCTCGAGGGGAAAGTTATGGGGCAGCAGCACGGACGCCTGGGCGTGCGGATTGCTTAGCGTATAAATACCGTCGGCATAGGCGACGGCGATGCCCAGGCGGCGCAGGGCTTTTTGTAATCTGGATAGGGGAAACACGATTCTGCTCCGGAAATAACGAATGCACGGCCCTTTTGCAAGGGCCATGTTTGTTTTCCACGCAGCAGCGACAGGAAGTGCCGCCAGCTTAGCAAATTTTGCGGGGATTGCAAAGCGGGGGGGCGTACAAGGATGCGCACGATACGGAAGAGCCACTTGCAAAATAATCAAACAGCCTTTATATTCGCGGTTCTTTCTCGAACCTCTTCCTTATTGGAGCCAAAAGTGCCTCGCTACTTCGCCATCACCTGCTAACGCTGACGAAATGCTCTCTGCAGCATCGTTCGGCGCGTTGACGCCCCCGATTGCTGCGGCACTGTTTTTGCTCTTTCCGCACACGTATCCGAGACCCAGGTCTTGATCGTCCACGCCCGAACACGTCGTCAGCACCCCTGACCCTGTATGGACACGCCCCGGTGAACGCGGCGTGGGACGCTATGTTTTTACAATCTTTGCCTTTATTTAAATACCCGCGCACGCCGCACCTAGAAGGCTCGCGCCTGCAGGACGGCGACGACGGCTTGGACCAGATGCCCCTGAAAAAGCTGGCCGGCCAATACGTCGTCATCGAAGAAAAAATCGATGGCGCCAACTCCGCCGTGTCGTTCAGCGATGCGGGCGAGGTGCTGCTGCAGTCGCGCGGCCACTACCTGGCGGGCGGCGGCAGCGAACGCCAGTTCAACCTCTTGAAACCGTGGGCCCATGCGCACGAGCACGCCTTGCTGGGCTTGCTGGAAGACCAGTATGTGCTGTTTGGCGAGTGGTCTTACAGCAAGCATTCCGTGTTTTATGACCGGCTGCCCCATTATTTCAACGAGTTCGACGTGTATTGCCGCCGCAGCCAGATGTTTCTGTCGACGGCGCGCCGCCACGCCATGCTGGCCGGCTCGCCCGTGCTGTCGGTCCCCGTGCTGTACGCGGGCACCATGCCCGCGTCGCCGAAACAGCTGTGGCAGCTGCTGCGCCATTCGCTGGCCAAGTCCCTGCTATGGCGTGAGGCCTTTGAAAACGTGGTGGCGCGCGAACGCCTGCCGCTGGACCTGTGCTGGAAGCAGACGGACAAGTCCGACCACGCGGAAGGCCTGTACCTGAAAGTGGAAGACGACGAGCAAGTGCTGGCCCGCTACAAGCTGGTGCGCCATGACTTTACGCAAACCATCCTCGACAGCGGCTCGCACCACAGCACGCGGCCGTTGATCCCGAATCTGCTGGCCGACGGCGTCGATCTGTACGCGCCGCAGCCGCTCGTGACGTGGGAGAGCCTGGGTTTACACACCTGCAGCTCGCTCGACGAGCTGGCAGCTTACTCAAGGAGTACACAATGATGAACTGGAAAACCCTGCAGCAACTGGTGCCGCCAGCGGGCCAGTCGCCCGATTTCAGCGCCTGCCTGGCCGCTTTCCCGCAGCTGGAACTGGCGAAGACGACGCCGCAAAACCCCGTGTATCACGCGGAAGGCGATGTGTGGACGCATACGATGATGGTGGTGGAATCCCTGCTGGGCATGCTTGAATATCAGCAAGCCACGCGGGCGGAACAGGAAATCGTGTTCCTCGCCGCCTTGCTGCACGACGTGGCCAAGTGCAGCACGACGGTGATCGACCCGGTCACGGGCGCCATCGGCCAGCCCGGTCACTCGCGCAAGGGCGCCCTTGATGCGCGCATTGCCTTGTGGGACTATGACGTGCCGTTTGCCGTGCGCGAGGAAATCTGCCGCCTGATCAATGTGCACCAGGTGCCGTTCTTTGCGCTGGAACAATCGCGGCGCGGCGTGACGCCGGAATTTACCGTGCGCGAACTGTCGTGGCAGGTCGATATCCGCCTGCTGGCCATGCTGGCCGAGGCCGATATCCGCGGCCGCATCTGCCCCGATCCGCAGCGCATTTTGGATGCCATCGAGCTGTTCCGCGAACTGGCGCGCGAGGAGGGCTGCTATGGCCAGCGCAGGGTCTTCGTCGACGACCACACGCGCGTCAAATACTTTCGCGGCGCCGAGGCGCATCCCGATTATCCGCTGTTCCAGGAGCCGGGTTCGCACGTGATCGTCAT
Source organism: Janthinobacterium sp. BJB304 (assembly GCF_002735765.1). NCBI lineage: Bacteria > Pseudomonadati > Pseudomonadota > Betaproteobacteria > Burkholderiales > Oxalobacteraceae > Janthinobacterium > Janthinobacterium sp. BJB304. The sequence continues at coordinate 106,523 of NZ_PDZN01000016.1, read as the reverse complement.
GTCGGGCCTGCCCGCCTCGGGCAAGAATACCTGGGTGGACAAGCACCATCCGCGCCTGCCCGTCGTGTCGTTTGACGATGCGCGGACGGCCTTGGGCTTGAAGCACGGCAAGAACGAGGGGCAGGTGGGCGACTATGCGGAAGAGCGGGCGCGCGAACTGCTGCGCAAGCACGAACCGTTCGTGTGGAATGCCACGCATCTGTCCAAGCTGATGCGCGAGAAGACGCTCAACCTGCTGTACAAATACCATGCGCAGGTGGAGCTCGTGTACCTGGAGCAGCCGCGCAAGGAGTTACTCAGGCGCAACGGCCAGCGCGACACCTCGCTCAGCAACAAGAAGCTGCAGGCGATGCTGTGGAACTGGGAAATTCCGCTGCCGATGGAGGCGCATGCCGTGCGTTACTGCGTCGATTGAGGCGCCCGCCAATGTGTCGCGCTGCGTTCGTCCGGTTTTGCGATAGTTTCACGAGCAATCAAAATGTCAATGGTTATTTTTAAAATTGCAACAAACTGAGTATATTGCGATCCTTTCATTTATTACAATGAATTGTCTGGTTAGCTGAATGGCCGGGCTGTGGCGCGAGGGACTTCCCTCGCGCTTCCTGCGTGAATCACTGCGTGATCCACTCTTCCTCATTGAATGAACAGGAGTCATCGATGCAAAAATCTCTCATCGCACTGGCCGCAGCCGCCGTGCTAAGCCTTGGCGCCGCATCTTCCGCGCAGGCGGCCACCCAGACCATCAGCTTCAGCGCCGACCGCGCCCTGGGCGCCACCAACTGGTCAGATACCCTGGGCCTGGGTAAGTTCGACAGCAACCTGGGCACCCTGACGTCGATCAAATTCCATCTGGAAGGCGCCGTGCAGGGCAGCGGCCGGACGGAAAGCCTGGACGCCAGCGCGTCGAATGTGACCCTGAGCCTGGCCTCGCTGCTGACCTTGTACCGTCCCGACAACTCCACCTTGCTGGTGGCCAATCCGCTGTTCACGCAGACATTCGCCCTGAGCGCCTTTGATGGCAGCATCGATTTCGCCGGCGCCTCGGGCGCCAGCACGGGCCTGCGCTCGAGCACGGGCTCGAATGGCTACACGAGCGCCAGCGCCAGCGACTTCGCCCTGTTTTCCTCGGCGGGCGGCGGTTTGATTTACCTGGGCTTGAACGCCGTCGGTTCCTCGACGGGCAGCGGCGCGGGCAATTTGCTGACGCAGTTCCAGACGGCCGCTTCCGGCCGCGTGGCCGTGACGTATGAATACGTGAGCGCCGTGCCGGAACCGGAAACCTATGTGATGCTGCTGACGGGGCTGGCGCTGGCCGGCGTGACGATGCGGCGCCGCAAGCCCCGCGCCTGATCAGCGCCGGCTGCGCCCGGCAATCAGCTGGGCGATCTCGCTGAACAGCTCATTGTTCAGCGAGGCGGGCAGGGTGGTGGCCAGGCTGCGGCTGTAGTAGGCGCCCAGATCCAGGCCCAGGCCCAGCCCGCAAATTTCCACGGCGCCCTGCGCTTCGCGGCGCGCCACCACCTGTTTCAGATGTTGCGCCAGGTAAAACTCGTCGTTGGCCAGATTCGTGGCCGTATCCATCGGGCAACCATCTGACACGACGAGCAGGATGCGCCGCCGCTCCGGCCGCGCCAGCATGCGCGTGCACGCCCAATCCACGGCTTCGCCATCGACGCCTTCGCGGTACAGGTCCGCTTTCAGCAGGGCCGCAATATCGGGCCGCGCGCGGCGCCAGTTCGTCTCGCCATCCTTGAACACCATGTGCACGAGTTCGTTCAAGCGGCCCGGATGGGCGGGCGAGCGGGCGCGCAGCCAGTCGCGCTTGACTCTTCCCCCGTTCCAGGCGCCCGTCGTAAAGCCCAGCAATTCCGTCGTGATGCCCGCCTGGTCCAGTGCGCGCAGCAATATGTCCAGCAGCACGGCCACGGATTCCGCATGCGTCTTCATGGAGCCGGAGCAATCGACGAGAAAGGTGACGAGGCAATCGGCTTGCGGCAGGAATTGTTCCTTGCGGAACAGTCTGCGCTCGGACGGTGAGCTGATCAGCTGCGCCAGGCGCCGGCCGTCGATATACCCCTCTTCTTCGCCGAACGACCAGCCGTCGCGCTGGGGCACGGCCAGCAATTGCGTGAAGCGCCGCGCCAGGCGCGCCGTGTTGATGCCCAGGCTGGCGATGCGACCATCCATGCGTTCGCGGTACTCGAGCAGCAGGGCGCGGCGCACCAGTTCGCCCGCCTTGTCTTCGCGGTCGTAGCTTGTGGAGTACGCCTTGTAGCCGCCATCGCCATCGCTGAAGGCGCGGCTCTCGCCCAGCGGGGCGGCATCGGGAAGGTGGTCATTGTCGCTGTCGAAATCGAGCAGCAGCTTGAAGGCGGCCTGCGCCTTCGCGTCGCCTGCCTCGTCCTGGCTGCCGTCGCGCGCCGCCTGCGCCTCTTTCAGCATGGCGTCGACGGCATGGGCGATGGCCAGTGCGTGGCGGGCAAAGGCAAGCTGGTCGGCGCGGTGGCGGCGCAAGCCCGCCAGGTCGCCGCTCAGTTGCGAGGAAACGGACCAGCGCGTCGCTTCGATGAAATCTTCCGTCTTTTCCAGCACGGGCCGGGCCGTCAGGCGCGACCAGCACATCTGGAACACTGTATACAAGAGCAAGCCCGATGCGCCTTCGGCCAGGCCGGAATCGTAGAACGCGTGCGACCAGGCCGTGAAACGGTGGCGCAGGTTGGCGATGACGCCGGCATGTTGATCTGGCGCCAGCGTTTCCACGCGCAGTTGCTCCAGCAGCTCGAAGACGAGCCGCGCCACGGGCTCGGGCGGGCACAGCGACTTGTGCAGGGCCGCATCCGTGTGCAGCAGGCGCAGGGCCACGCTGTCGGCCGCGCCGCGCAGCGAGGGCAAATCCTGCAGCGCCGCATCGGGCTGCAGATGGGCCGCGTGGATGGGCAGGGGACGGTGGCCGTCGTGCAGGCGCCGTCCGCGGTAGCGGATCGCCGCCTGTCCGCTCAGTGCGCGGATGGCGCCCGCGCACAACTCGTCCGTTTCCTGCTGCGCGCGCGTGTAGGCGGCGGGGGCGTTCATGGCGCCGTCGCCAGCAATTCCTCGTTGAAACAGCGCTGGTAATACTCGGCCACCATGGGCCGTTCGGCCTCGTCGCATTTGTTGAGGAAGGACAGGCGGAAGGCCAGGGCCGGGTCGCGGAAGATCTGGCAATTCTCGGCCCAGGTGATCACCGTGCGCGGCGACATCAGGCACGCCAGGTCGCCCGCCGCATAGCCGTAGCGCGTGAGGCTGGCCACGGCCACCATGCTGCTTGCCAGCTGGCGGCCCGCGTCGTCGTTCATGGCGGGGACACGCGCCAGCACGATGTCCGTTTCTTCGTGCTGCGGCAAATAGTTCAGGGTGGCAACAATGTTCCAGCGGTCGATCTGCGCGTGGTTGAGCACTTGGGTGCCGTGGTACATGCCGTTCAGGTTGCCCAGGCCCACCGTGTTCGAGGTGGCGAACAAACGGAAGTGGGGATGGGGCGTGATGACCCGGTTCTGGTCGAGCAAGGTGAACTTGCCGTCGCGCTCGAGGATGCGCTGGATGACGAACATCACGTCGGGGCGGCCCGCGTCGTACTCGTCGAAAATCAGGGCCACGGGCCGTTGCAAGGACCAGGGCACGATGCCTTCCTGGAATTCCGTCACTTGCTGCTGTTCGCGCAGCACGATGGCGTCCTTGCCCACCAGGTCCAGGCGGCTGATGTGACCATCGAGGTTGACGCGCACGCAGGGCCAGTTCAGGCGCGCCGCCACCTGCTCGATATGCGTGGATTTGCCCGTGCCGTGCAAGCCTTGCACCATCACGCGGCGGTTATGCGTGAAACCGGCGAGTATCGCCAGGGTCACGTCCTTGTTGAAGCGGTAGGCGGGATCGATGTCGGGCACGTGCGGATCGCGCTCCGTGAAGACGGGCACGAGCAGGTCGCTGTCGATATGGAACAGGCTGCGCACGGACTGCAAGGTTTGCGCTGCGGCGGCGGGGGGATGTTGGCGTGAATCTGGCACCTTGTTCTCCTGGTCAAGCCGCAGCATGGGTGCCGCAGCGGTTATGAATTACCTGTTTGCAATGCGTCGTCGTCCCCGCCCGTCGTCGGCATGGTTTCCGATTCGATGGCGGCCAGGGCTTGCGCGGCGCGTTGCAATGCTGGCAAGAAATGTAAAGCCTTGTCGTGCGTCAAACGGATGATGGGCGCCTGGATCGCCACGGCCAGGTTCGAGCGGCCGTTCGGGTTCGGCACCAGCACGGCCACGCACAGCAAGCCGGGCAGGAATTCCTCGTCGTCCAGCGCGTAGCCGTTGCGGCGCACCAGTTCCAGTTCACGCTCGAGCTTGACGGGGTCCGTTTCCGTCTTGTCCGTAAAGCGCGTCAATTCCATGTGGCCCAGCAGGCGGCGCCGTTGCACGGGCGTCATTTGCGCCAGGAACAGCTTGCCGCTGGACGAGCAGTGCGCCGGCACACGCGAGCCGGGATGCAGGTAGAAGCGCAGCGGGGCCGCCGTTTCCACGCGGTCCAGGTACACCACTTCGCTGCCGCTGAAGGCCGTCAGGTTGCAGCTTTCGCCCACTTCCTCGACCAGCTGGCGCAAGACCATGCGGCGGGCGCCATGGAAGGTGTTGTTAATCAAGAGGTTAGACGCCAGGCGGCGCAGGCGCACGCCCGTGCTGTAGTGGCGGCCGTCGCTTTCGCGCTGCAGCACGCCCACGCTTTCCAGCTGTTGCAGCATGCGGTGCAGGGTGGGCTTCGGCAGCCCCGTTTCTTCCACCAGCGCTTGCAGCGACAGCAACTGGTCTTTTTCGGCAATCACTTCCAGCAAGGCAAACAAACGCATCGTGGGCGTGTCGCCTTCCAGTTTTTCCGGCTCAAGTTTTGGGGATGAAATCATGTCCATGGTGGCCTCGGTTGGGTATCTGAGTGTTACATCAGCTTATTTCATTTTCGAACTCAAATTGTACCGTTTCCTCGAAATTCTGTTTGACTTTTGATTGCCGAACGCTTAAATTGAATTGTATATCAAATTTCGGAACAAAATATACCGTTTTTTGATAAATAAGTTGATAAATACGCTGCAGTTCATTACCACAGACCAGGAGACACCCATGAATGACATGACCGAGCAAAAAGCCGCCGCCGCAGCGGCCATCCCCACCGGCCCGCAAAAGATGACGCCTTCCGAAGCGTTCGTGGAAACCCTGGCCGCCAATGGCGTGACCGACATGTTCGGCATCATGGGCTCGGCCTTCATGGACCCGATGGACATTTTTGCCCCGGCCGGCATCCGCCTGATCCCCGTCGTGCACGAGCAGGGCGCTGGCCACATGGCTGACGGCTATGCCCGCGTCTCGGGCCGCCACGGCGTCGTCATCGGCCAGAACGGCCCCGGCATCAGCAATTGCGTCACGGCCATCGCCGCGGCCTACTGGGCGCACACCCCCGTCGTCATCATCACGCCGGAAACGGGCACGATGAGCATGGGCCTGGGCGGCTTCCAGGAAGCGAACCAGCTGCCGATGTTCGAGGAATTTACGAAATATCAAGGCCACGTGACCAATCCTGCCCGCATGGCGGAATTCACGGGCCGCTGCTTTGACCGCGCCATGTCGGAAATGGGGCCGACGCAACTGAACATCCCGCGCGACTATTTTTATGGCGAAATCAAGGCGGAGATCCCGAAACCGAACCGCCTGGACCGCGGCGCCGGCGGCGAGCAAAGCCTTGATGATGCGGCGGAGCTCTTGGCCAAGGCCAAGTTCCCCGTGATTATCTCGGGCGGCGGCGTCGTCATGGGCGAAGCCATCGAAGAATGCAAGGCCCTGGCCGAGCGCCTCGGCGCGCCCGTGGTGAACAGCTACCTGCACAACGACTCCTTCCCCGCCAGCCACCCGCTGTGGTGCGGTCCGCTCGGCTACCAGGGTTCCAAGGCGGCGATGAAACTGGTCGCCCAGGCCGACGTCGTCGTGGCCTTGGGTTCGCGTCTGGGACCGTTCGGCACCTTGCCGCAGCACGGCATGGATTACTGGCCGAAGAATGCGAAGATCATCCAGATCGACGCCGACAACAAGATGCTGGGCCTGGTGAAAAAGATTTCGGTGGGCATCTGCGGCGACGCCAAGGCGGCCGCCAAAGCCATCCTGTCCCGCCTCGATGGCAAGACGCTCGACTGCGACGCCACGCGCGACGCGCGCTATGCCACCGTGCAAGCGGAAAAGGCCGCATGGGAAGAGGAGTTGACCAACTGGACCCATGAAAAGGATGCCTACAGCCTGGACATGATCGAAGAGCAGAAGAAAGAGCCGGGCAACTATCTGCACCCGCGCCAGGTGCTGCGCGAGCTGGAAAAAGCCATGCCGGAAGACGTGATGGTGTCGACCGACATCGGCAACATCAACTCGGTGGCCAACAGCTATCTGCGCTTTGAAAAGCCGCGCAGCTTCTTTGCGGCGATGAGCTTTGGCAACTGCGGCTACGCGTTTCCGACCATCATCGGCGCGAAAGTGGCGGCTCCCCACCGTCCGGCCGTGTCGTATGCGGGCGACGGCGCCTGGGGCATGAGCCTGATGGAAACGATGACCTGCGTGCGCCACAACATTCCCGTGACGGCCGTGGTGTTCCACAACCGCCAGTGGGGCGCGGAAAAGAAAAATCAGGTCGATTTCTACAACCGCCGCTTCGTTGCCGGCGAGCTGGACAACCAGAGTTTTGCGGAAATTGCGCGCGCCATGGGCGCCGAAGGCATCACGGTCGACAAGCTGGAAGACGTGGGTCCGGCCCTGAAGAAGGCGATCGACATGCAGATGAATGAAGGCAAGACGACCATCATCGAGATCATGTGCACGCGCGAGCTGGGCGACCCGTTCCGCCGCGATGCGCTGAGTAAACCAATTCGTCATCTGGATAAGTATAAAGACTACGTTTGATGTGCTGAGGTTGTTGGATTACGCCTTTCAGGCTAATCCAACCTACCCAACCTGCCCAACCTACGCGACTGTGTAGGTCGGATTAGCCGGGCGAAAGCCCGGCGTAATCCGACAAAGCGTTGTGACCAAATTCTCACAGATTGTCACGAAAACATCATAATTTCAATAAAGAAGACGAAGCGTCCCGGTAATTGAATTATTTGATTTGACAAGGCCATACTTAAGGCTTAAATTCAATAAAAGACAAAAAACGGAACGTAACGTATCAAAAACGATTTACGGAGACCATCATGAACCACCCTGTACCGCACACCGACGCCGTCACTATCGACTTCCTGCAAGCCTTCGGCGATGCCTGGAACCGTCACGATATCGAGGCCCTGATGGCCGCCATGGCCGACGACTGCGAATTCCACGCCGTGGCCGGCCCTGACTTGCTGGGCAAGAGTTTTGTCGGCCGCGACGCAGTGCGCGCCGGTTTCGAGCTGGCCTGGCAAACCTTTCCCGACGCCGCCTGGCTCAACCCGGAGCACTTCGTCAGCGGCCAGCGCGGCGTGACGGAATCGACCTTTGCCGGCACCAAGGCGGACGGCACGCGCATCGAGGCGCGCATGGTCGACATCTTCACTTTCCGCGACGGCAAGATCGCCGTGAAGAACGCCTTCCGCAAGGATCGCCCACCCGTCGTCAAAGCTTAAGCCAGTACGTTCACCGGGAATGATCATGAACAAACCTGTCGACACTCCATCTGACGTACTGGGCAGCAGCACCGCCGCCCGCACGCCCTACGATCCCGCCTTCGATCCGCTGGTGGCCCAGCGCCCCGGCCACGGCAATGCCTACGCGCCCACCTACTGGATCGGCACGGCCGGCGAACCGCCCGCCGACGACGGTCCCATCACGCATGACATCGACGTCGACGTGGCCATCATCGGCTCGGGTTTTACCGGTCTCTCCTGCGCCATCTTCCTGGCCCAGGAACACGGCATCAAGGCTACCGTGCTGGAAGCGAACCGGGTCAGCTGGGGCTGCAGCACGCGCAACGGCGGCCAGGCGCAATGCACGACGGGCCGCCTGAAGCGCTCGCAGTGGATCGCCCGTTACGGCATGGACACGGCCCTCAAATTGCACACGGAAGTGTGCGACGCGATGGAAACCTTCAAGAAGATCACGGCCGACATCGATTGCGACCCGCAGCCGGGCGGCCACCTGTACATCGCCCACAAAGCGAAAGCTATGCCCGCGCTGGAAAAAGAGGCCAAGGTCATGCGCGAGATCTTCAAGTACGACGCGCGCATCCTCGACGCCGACACCGTCAAGCGCGAATTCGTCGACGACAAGGAAGCGGCCGGCGCGCTGCACGAACCGGAAGGCATCGGCATCCACGCGGGCAAGCTGGCGTTCGGCTACCTGCGCAAGGCGCGCGCGCTGGGCGCCAAGGTGCATCCGTCCAGCCCCGTGATGGGCTGGGAAACGCGCAACGGCGTGCATTACCTGCAAACGCCGGGCGGCGTGGTGCGGGCCCGCTCTGTGGCCGTGGCCACGGGCGGCTACACCTCGCCCCACCTGCATGCGCAAGTGAAGAACCGGTTGCTGCCGATCCTGTCGAATTCCATCGTCACGCGCCCGTTGACCCCGGCGGAAATCGAGGCGTGCAACTTCCGCACCCACCAGGTGATCACGGATACGCGCATCCTGCGCCACTACTACCGCTTGATGCCGGACAACCGCGTGCAGATCGGCAGCCGCAGTGCCATCACGGGCGCCGACGCGCCGGACGACAGATATAAACAGTTTTTGATCAATGATCTGCACCGCAAGTTCCCCGCGCTGACCGGTATTCCCATCGATTACTCATGGTGGGGCTGGGTCGACGTCAGCCACGACATGATGCCGCGCATCGTGCAACCGGACCCCAAGCAATCGATCTTCTATTCACTCGGCTACGGCGGCAACGGCGTCATGTACTCGGCGCAGGCGGGACGTCGCATGGCCGAGCGCATCGCGGGCAAGGCCAGCGACACGGGCTTGCCGATCTTCAATTCGAAATTGCCGTATCCCAACATGATGGAACTGGTCGAGTCGCAAGCGTTCGCCCCGTTCCGCCGCTTGGGCCAGCGTTTCCTGTACCGCTGGTATCACTTGAAGGATGAAGTGTTTTAAATAGCAGTAGCCGTACTAAGCCGCCGCATGGTTGACAAAGAGCAAACAGCGGCGCCTCCCGCAAGGGATGAGATTGCCCGAACGTTCACACATAACAATAACTTGGAGTGAGACATGAACACATACACGAGCAAAAACGCGAGCAAAACGGTTTTTTCAACGCTGCGCCGCGCCGTTCTCGGCACCCTGGTGCTGGGCGTGGCGGTCGCATCGAGCGGCACGGCCTTCGCGCAGGGTAAGGAAGTAACGATTGCCTACCAGGAAATCAACGGCCCCTTCCTGGTGGCGATCGCCAGCGGCGAAGTGGAAAAGACCACCGGCTATAAAATCAACTGGCGCAAGTTCGACTCGGGCGCCAAGGTAGCCACGGGCATGGCGTCCGGCGACGTGCAGATCGGCGTCATCGGTTCCAGCCCATTGACGGCGGCCGTCAGCCGCGGCGTTGACCTGCAGCTGTTCTGGATCATCGACGACATCAACGAAGCCGAAGCGATGGTGGCCCGCAATGGCGCCGGCATCAGCAAACCAACCGACTTGCGCGGCAAGAAGATCGCCGTGCCGTTTGTTTCCACCACGCACTTCCACACCATGTTCGCGCTGGAAACGTGGGGCATCAAGCCCACGGAAGTGAAATTGCTCAACATGCAGCCGAACCAGATCGCCGCCGCCTGGGAACGGGGCGACATCGACGCGGCCTTCGTGTGGGATCCGGCCTTGAGCAAACTCAAGCAAAACGGCAAGGTGCTCGTCACTTCCGGCGAACTGAGCAAGAAGGGCAAGGCCACGTTTGACGGCATGGCCGTCGAGCGCGCCTGGGGCGAGGCGAATGCCGATTTCATGGCCAAGTTCGTCAAGGTGATGGCCGCTGCCGACGCCGATTACCGCGCCAATCCGAAGGCGTGGACCATCGATTCCCCGCAAGTGAAAGCCAACGTCAAGCATTCGGGCGCGGCTGCCAAGGACGTGGCCGCTTCCGTGGCCCTGTACGCCTACCCATCCTTGCAGGAGCAGGCGTCGCCGGCCTGGCTCGGTGGCGGCGCGAAGGGCGGCGTGGCGCAAGCCTTGCTGGCCACGGCGCAATTTTTGAAGGGCGAAGGCAAGATCGATACGCTGGCCCCTGACTACGCCAAATATGTGACACCCAGGTATGCACAGGCCGCCGGCCTGCTGAAGTAAACGTTGTGCGATGGCGCGCCTGCGGGCGCGCTGACTGAACAGAGTGCGTTGAACAGAACTGTGGGGACACGATGGAAAATCTGTACGTCAAGGATGTCAGCGTGATTTATCCGGGCAAGACGGCCGGTGAACGCGTACATGCCTTAAATAATATCAATCTCACCATCAATAGCGGCGACTTCGTCGTCGCGCTCGGTGCTTCCGGTTGCGGCAAGACAACCTTGCTGAGCCTGATGGCGGGTTTTATCGCCCCATCCAAGGGGGAAATCATGCTCGGGGACAATAAAGTGGAAGGGCCGGGCGCCGACCGTGGCGTCGTGTTCCAGAAACACGCCTTGCTGCCATGGCTGAACGTGATGGAAAACGTGGAATTCGGCCTGAAGCTGCAAGGCGTGCCGAAAGCCGTGCGGCGCGAACAGGCGGCCAAAAACCTGGCGCTGGTCGGCTTGAAGGACTTTCACGACAATATGATTTATCAGCTGTCGGGCGGCATGCAACAGCGCGTGGGCATCGCCCGCGCCCTGACCAGCAATCCCGCCATGCTGCTGATGGATGAACCGATGGCGGCGCTCGATGCGCTGACGCGCGAAACCATCCAGGAATTGCTGCTCGATATCTGGGCCAAGTCCAGCACCATGTTCTTCTTCATTACCCACAGCGTCGACGAGGCGCTGTTCCTGGCGAACCGGCTGATCGTCATGTCGCCCCGTCCGGGCCGCATCACGCACACGTATGAACTCGATTTCAACAAGCGCTTCCTCGAATGCCGCGATGCGCGCGCCGTGAAATCGAGCCCGGACTTCATCAAGATGCGCGAAACCGTGCTCAACATCATTTATGGCGACGAGCGCGCCGTCAATAAAGAGCTGGAGGTGTCCCATGCATAGCCCATCTGTCGTGGGATTTCCTCCCGCCACCGCCAAGCGCGCCGGCTTTTTTGGCCGCCTGTTCGCTCCCCGCTGCGCCATGCCTGGCGAAGCGTTCGGTGCGCCGGGGCAGGGCAATTCCAGCCGCATCGCCACCGTTACCGTCATCGCCGTGCTCTTGCTGTGGTTTGGCGTGACGGCCAGCGGCCTCGTGAAACCGCTGTTCCTGCCGTCGCCGCAAGCTGTCTATGAAAAATTCATCATGGCGGCCACCACCGGTTTCGGCGGCGCCACCCTGTGGGAACATACCGTCGCCAGTCTGGTGCGCGTGTTCGGCGCCTTTGGCCTGGCTTGCCTGTTCGCCATCCCCGTCGGCGTGATGATGGGCGTGAACCGCGTGGCGCGCGGCATCTTCGATCCCTTGATCGAGTTCTACCGTCCGCTGCCGCCGCTTGCTTACTTGCCACTGGTTATCATCTGGTTCGGCATCGGCGAGTTTTCGAAGGTCTACCTGATCTTCCTGGCCATCTTTGCGCCGATGGCCATCGCGGCCCGCGCCGGCGTCAGCTCTGTTTCATTGGAGCAAATCCATGCGGCCTACTCGATGGGCGCCACCCGTTTCCAGGTGATCGTGCACGTGATCCTGCGCGCCGCGATTCCGGAAATCCTCACCGGCATGCGCATCGGCATCGGCGTGGGCTGGACTACCCTGGTGGCGGGCGAGATGGTGGCGGCCACGCGCGGCCTCGGCTATATGGTGCTGAGCGCCTCCGAGTTCCTCGCCAGCGACGTCGTGATCATGGGCATCATCGTGATCGGCTTCTTCGCTTTCCTGTTTGATTTGATGATGCGCTACCTCGAACGTACCCTCGTGCCATGGAAGGGTAAGGTGTAAGACGTTCCCGGGAGTGGCGCTAATGCCACAAGTGTTGCCGCCGCTCCCATTTTTTAACCAGCAATAACTGAGCCATACCCCGTACGTATCCTCCAGCGCGCCAGCCCCTTGGGCGCCGCGCCGGGCCGCTGCATTTCCAGATTGACTTATGGCATGCAGCCAACCAGACTGATTTGATGATGTATCGATGCTGCTTGACGGTGTTGCCCAAATAAAACAAAGCCGCGCGGCAGGAACCAGCCGCAGCAGGCCAGGGCGCACCGAGCTTCAGATATTGACAACACATGACAGTCGCCGTAGCGAGCGGCAGTGAGTTGTGGCTGAGAAGCGGAGCTGTGCGGATGCACAGTGAGCATCGGAGGCCGCAAATCGCGACGCGCAGTAGGCGTTGTCAGGTGTTTTAACAGGAGACAAACATGATTAGCGACAACCACAACAACACGGGCTTGCAGCACTCGCTGAAGCAACGCCACATGAGCATGATCGCCATCGGCGGCGTGATCGGCGCCGGCCTCTTTGTCGGCAGCGGCGTCATCGCCAAGGCTGCCGGCCCGGCCGCCATCCTATCCTTCCTGCTCACGGGCGGCCTGGTCGTCCTGATCATGCGCATGCTGGGCGAGCTGGCCTCGTCCCTGCCCGTGGTCGGCTCCTTTTACGAATATGCGCGCCTGGCCTTCGACGACAAGCCGAAGGTCTCGAAATTCCTCGGCTTCATGAGCGGCTGGATGTACTGGTATTTCTGGGTCGTCGTCGTGGCCCTGGAAGCCATCGCCGGCGCCAAGCTGGTCAACTTCTGGCTGCCCGATGTGCCATCGTGGGCCATCAGCCTGGTGCTGCTCGTGTCGATGACGGTGCTCAACCTGTTCTCGGTGAAAGCCTTCGGCGAATTCGAGTTCTGGTTCGCCTCGATCAAGGTGGTCGCCATCGTCGTCTTCCTGTTCGTCGGCGCCCTGTTCATCACGGGCAGCTTGCCTAACAGCATCCCAAGCCTGGGCTTTTTGACCAGCCATGGCGGCTTCATGCCGCACGGCTGGGGCCCCGTGCTCAGCGGCGCCGTGGCCGCCACGGCCTTTTATTCGGGCGCCGAGATCGTCACCATCGCCGCCGCCGAAACGTCGGACCCGGCCAAGGCCATCGCCCGCGCCACCAATTCCGTCGTCACGCGTGTGCTGATGTTCTATGTCGGCTCCATGTTTGTCGTCGTCTGCATCGTGCCCTGGGATTCGCCGGCCATCGCCACGCCTTTCGTCAGCGCCCTGACCGTCATGAACATCCCGTACGCGGCCCACATCATGAACGCCATTATTTTGACGGCCGTCCTGTCGGCCCTGAACTCCAGTCTGTACGCCTCGTCGCGCATGATCTTCGCGCTGACGCGCCGCGGCGACGCACCCACGGGCCTGGTCAAGCTGAGCAAGAATGGCGTGCCGATTCGCGCCATCCTGTTCAGCACCTTGTTCGCCTATTTCGCCATTGCCGTCTCGTATGTATCGGCCGACCTGGTCTTCCCCTTCATCGTCAACTCCTACGGCATCCTGATCCTGTTCGTGTACTTGCTCATTGCGATATCTCAATTGCGTTTGCGCCGCCGCCTGGAACGCGAATGCCCGGAACGCATCAAGGTGCGCATGTGGCTGTTCCCCTATCTGACGTATTTCACCATCTTCGCCATGCTGGTGATCCTGGGGGCCATGAGCGTGTCGTCCGATACGGAGCAGCGCGTGTCGTTCTGGTTCGGCCTGTTGAGCGTGGCCATCATGAGCGTCATGTACTACATCAAGAAGCTGGTCAACGATGACCGCAACGGCGGCGAAGCGGCCGATACCAAAGTGGAGCTCAAACATGTCTGATACGACCTTGTTGCCTGCAGGCCGGCGCCGCTTCCTGCGCACGACGGCCGCCCTGGGCGCCGCCGCCGTGGCGGGGCCTGGGTCAGCCTTGGCTGCGTCTGTCACCTTGCCGTTTGAAAACGGCGAGCGCGAACTGGTGGCCTTCCCGCAAAAGCGCCCGCTGATCCTGCTGACCAGCCGCCCGCCCCAGCTGGAAACGCCGTTCAGCGTGTTCAATGAAGGCGCGATCACGCCCAACGACGCGTTTTTCGTGCGCTACCACTGGAGCGGCTTGCCCACCAGCATCGATGGCGGCAGCTACCGTTTGCGCATCGGCGGCCTCGTCAAGACGCCACTGGAACTGTCGCTGGCGGAACTGAAACAGCTGGCCGACCCCGTCGACGTGGTGGCCGTGACGCAATGTTCGGGCAACAGCCGCGGCTTTTTTTCCCCGCGCGCGAATGGCGGGCAGCTGGGCAATGGCGCCATGGGCAATGCCCGCTGGACGGGCATCCCCCTGAAGACCGTGCTGGAAAAGGCCGGCATCGCGGCCAGTGCCGTGCAGGTGGCCTTCAACGGCTTGGAAACGCCGCCCGTGGGCGATGGCCCCGACTTCCAGAAAGCCTTGTCCGTCGAGCACATCATGGCGGGCGACGTCCTGCTGGCCTGGGCCATGAATGGCGAAGACATCCCGTTCCTCAACGGCTATCCGCTGCGCCTGATCGTGCCGGGGTTCTATGGCACCTACTGGGTCAAGCACCTGAGCGACATCACGGTGCTCGACAAACCGTTCGACGGCTTCTGGATGAGCACGGGCTACCGCATCCCGGACAACGGTTCCGGTTTCATCGAGCCGGGGACACCGGTGGGCAAGACGACGCCGATCAGCCGCCTGAACGTGCGCTCCTTCATCACCAGCGTGCAAGATGGCGCGCAAGTGAAGGCGGGGCGCGACCTGGCCATGCGCGGCATCGCCTTCGATGGCGGGCAGGGCATCAGCGAGGTGACCGTGTCGGTGGACGGCGGCCAGACGTGGCAGGAAGCAACGCTGGGCAAGGACCTGGGACGTTTCTCGTTCCGCGAGTGGACGATGGTGATGAAGGCGCCGCGCAAGGGCAAGCATGTGCTGATGGTGCGCGCCGTCAACCGCATCGGCCAGAGCCAGCCGATGAAAGCCCTGTGGAATCCCATGGGTTATATGCGCAACGTGGTGGAAACCACGCGCATTCAGGCAGTGTGAGGAGAACCGGATGCTGATCAGAACACTCGCCACCGCCGTGGCCTTGATGCTTGCCGGCAGCGCCGGCGCACTGGAAATCCAGCTGCCGCCGGAAACGGCGGCCTATAAACCCAGCGAATTGCCCGGCTACCAGCTGGTGCAGCGCAACTGCATGACGTGCCACGCGGCCCAGTATGCATCGAGCCAGCCGCCCGCTTCGCCGCGCGCTTACTGGGAGGCGACCGTCAAGAAGATGAAAAAGCCGTTCGGCGCCCAGTTTGACGACGCGGACATGCCGGCCATGGTCGATTACCTGGTGAAAACCTATGGCGCGGAGCGGGACGCCGCCGCGCCTGCCGCCGCAGTGAAGCCCGCCGCAGCCGCTGTCCCTGCCGCCAGCGGCAAGGATGTGAAAACCTTGCTGGCGGCAAATGGCTGCATGGCATGCCACGCCCTCGACCAGAAGGTGGTCGGCCCCGGCTTTGCGGAAGTGGCCGCCAGATACAAGGGCCAGGACAGCGTCGCTGCCGTGGCGGCCAACATCCGCAATGGCGGTGCCGGCAAATGGGGCCCCGTGCCCATGCCGCCATTCAGCCAGCTTAGTGTAGCCGATGCGGCCACGCTGGCCAAATATGTGCTGTCCAGATAAGACCCGGCCAACGCGGCCGCGTCGCTGATCTTCTCTTCCTTTCCGCCGGCATCCGGCGTGGCCGATGCCTGCCACGCCGGTTTTCCTCGCCGCGATCATATGCGCCGCCCGCTCCCCGCGTGACCGCCAAAAATAAGTTTTCATTCCTAATATTTATTCATTGATTATCTATTTTTTGCAAGAATGTGACATGTTAATTTGCAGCAAAAAAGTGTGTCATCAGATGAACATGCACATATGTAAAAAATAACATTGTTTTATATTGTGATAATGCCAATCTCTTGTTCATTTCGCATCCATGGCGCGCTCATGGAATAGCATGTCGATAGTGACATTGATGCAATTTTGTTGTGTTATGACAACGAATTTCTTGCCGGAAAGGCGCATTTTCACGGTGTTTTGCGAATTTTAAGGGCATCCCAGTCGAGACCGCACCAATGTGGTGAAAGAGCTCATCAGATAGGTATTTTCTCGCCTGATGACGGGCTAAAATGGGTCAATGTTGCTGATGGGAATTTATTTTTTTGTTGTCATTGTATTTGACAATGATGCTAAAAAAATACTTCCTTTGCAGCTCTTGTATTCCCCGTCAGCACAGCCGCCAGCGGCTTGCCTGGCGCGGGCGCGCCGCCTGAAAGGATGACCTTGAACACCAAATTACTTCCATTGACCTTGCTGGCGCTGATCCAGACCGCCTGGGCCGTCGATCCTCCGGGCGCAGGCAGCCAGCTGCAGCAGATTCCCGCCGCGCCCCAGCTGCCGAAAGCGCCGCCAGCCATCCGCGTACAGCAGGGCAATGTGCCGGCCACGACGGTGGGCGATACCACGCGCATCACCGTACAGCGCCTGCGCATCACGGCGCCGCCCGTCTTTGCCGAAAGCGAACTGGTCGCCGCCACGGGTTTCGTGCCCGGGAGCGAGCTGACTCTGGGCGAATTGCGCACCATGGCGTCAAAAATTGCCAGTTATTACCAGAACCATGGCTATTTTCTTGCGCAGGCCTATCTGCCGGCGCAGGATATCGAGGATGGCGTCGTCGCCATCGACGTGCTGCCGGGCCGTTATGGTCAGGTGCAGCTGCGCAATCAGAGCACGCTGTCCGACGGCCTGGCCGGCACGATACTGGCCGGGCTCGACGGGCAAGTGATCGCCACGCCGCCGCTGGAGCGGCGCTTGCTGCTGTTGTCGGACTTGCCGGGCGTGCAGGTGAGCTCGACCCTGGCGCCGGGGGCGTCCTTGGGCGCGTCCGACCTGATCGTCGACGTGCAGCCCGGTTCGCGTTTCAACGGCAGCATCGACCTGGATAACCAGGGCAACCGCTACACGGGCCGCAACCGCATCGGCGCCACCCTGAACATCAACGAGCTGGCCGGCCTCGGCGACGTGGCCACCGTACGCGCCTTCACTTCGGCCGACGGCTTGAACTACGGCCGCCTGGCCTACCAGGGACAGGCGGGCCTGTTGCGCCTGGGCGGCGCCTACACGTATATGGATTACAAGCTGGGCAAGGAATTTGCCGTGCTCGACGCCAAGGGAACGGCGAAGATCGCCAGCGCGTATGCCAGTTATCCGCTGATCCGCTCGCGCAGCAACAATCTGTATGCGCAAGTGAGCTACGACGACAAGAAATTCCAGGACAGGACGGAATCGACGGGCAGCGTCAACGACAAGACAGCCAAGGTGTGGATGCTGAACCTGAATGGCGATGGCAAGGACGGCTGGGGCGGCGGTGGCGTGAGCACGTATTCGGTGACCTACACCACGGGCAAGATCGATATCGAGACGCCGGTGGCCTTGCTGATCGATCAGCTGACGGTGAAAAGCAACGGCCACTTCAACAAGCTTGCCTTCAATGCGGCGCGCGTGCAAAGCCTGGGCGGCGAGACCAGCTTGTTCGGCGTGATCAGCGGCCAGGCAGCCTCGAAAAACCTCGATGTTTCCGAAAAGATGGGCATCGGCGGCGTGGGCGGCGTGCGCGCCTATCCGGGCGGCGAGGCGTATGGCGACCAGGGCTATGTGCTGAATGTGGAATTGCGCCAAAACATCACGGCGTTCACGGCGTTTCCCGGCCAGCTGCAGGTGCTGGCCTTTGCCGACACGGGCACCGTCAAGCTGAACCGCGACGCCTGGGGCGCGGGCGAGAACCGCCGCACCCTGAGCGGCGCCGGCGTGGGCGTGACGTGGACGGGCGCCAATGCGCTCGTCCTGAAGACGTATTACGCGCACAAGCTGGGCAATGCCAAGGCGACTTCCGCACCGGATGCGGCAGGCCGTTTCTGGCTGCAAGCCATTAAATACTTCTAATTAAGACAAGTTAATACAATCAGGACACTGCCATGAACCGCATCTACCGCTCCATCTGGAACCAGGCCACCGGCGCCTACGCCGCCGTTTCCGAAAACGTCAAATCCGCCGGCAAGCGCTCGCTGCCCGGATGCAGCGGGGGCGGGGCGCATTTTGCCTTGACCGGCATGGCGGCGGCGCTGATGCTCGGTTATGGCTCCTTGGCGCTGGCGGGGCCGGCGGGCGGCACGGTGGTGGCGGGCCAGGCAACGATCAATGGCGCACCGGGCGCCACGGTGATCAGGCAGGGCAGCCAGAACGCCGTGATCAACTGGGCCAGTTTCAATATCGGCAAGGGCGAATCGGTGCAGTTCCAGCAGCCCAACAGCAACGCGGTTGCCCTGAACCGCGTGCTGGGCGGCGACGGTACTACCATCCTGGGCAACTTGTCGGCCAACGGCAAGGTGTTCATCGTCAATCCGAACGGCATCCTGTTCGGCCAGGGCGCGTCCGTGAACACGGCCGGGCTGGTGGCGTCCACCCTGGACATCAGCAACGCCGACTTCATGGCGGGCAAGTACCAGTTTTCCGGCAATGGCACGGGGAAAGTCCTGAACCAGGGCAGCATCAGCGCGCCGGGCGGCTATGTGGCCCTGCTGGGCGCGCACGTCTCGAATGAAGGCACGATCCAGGCACGTCTGGGTTCGGTAGCCCTGGCGGCGGGCAAGGCGATCACCCTGGACGTGGCCGGTGACGGCTTGCTCAATGTGGCCGTCAACGCAGGCGCCGTGGGCGCTTTGGTCAACAATGGCGGCCTGATCCAGGCCGATGGCGGCAGCGTGGTGCTCACGGCGCAGGCGGCGGGCGACTTGCTGAAAACCGCCGTCAACAACACGGGCGTAATCGAGGCGCACACGATAGCCACGCGCGGCGGCACGATCAAATTGCTCGGTGACATGCAAAGCGGCACGGTGAACGCGGCCGGCACCCTGGACGCCAGCGCGTCCGACGGCGGCAATGGCGGCTTCATCGATACTTCGGCCGCGCACGTGAAGATCGACGATGCGCTGAAGGTGACGACGGCATCGAGCAAGGGCCTGGCCGGCACCTGGCTGATCGATCCGACCGACTTCAATATCGCTGTTTCCGGCGGCGACATGACGGGCGCTTTCCTGAGCAACTCCTTGAAATCGGGCAATGTGCAAATCCAGAGCGTGTCAGGCGGCAGCGGCACGCAGGGCAACATCAACGTCAACGACAACATCAACTGGACCGCCAACAAGCTGACCCTGACGGCACAGAACAACATCAACATCAACAAGGCCATGCGCGGCGCAGGCACGGCCAGCCTGGCGCTCGAATACGGCCAGAGCGGGGTCGCCGCCGGCAATCTGTCGACGTACAACGTCAAGGCCGAAGTGGATTTGCCATCGGGCAATAACTTCAGCACCAAGCTGGGCAGCAATGGCAGCGTGACCGTGTATCAGGTGATCAACAGCCTGGGCGCCTTCAACAGCACCACCGGCAGCGACGTGCAGGGCATGCAGGGCAATTTGTCCGGCAAGTACGTGCTGGGCAGCAATATCGATGCGCGCGGCACCTCTGGCTGGGATGGCGGCAAGGGATTTGCGCCCATCGGCAGCGATGCGGCGCCTTTCACGGGCACGCTCGATGGCCTGGGCCATGAAATCGTGGGATTGACGATCAACCGCCCTGAAGTGCCTGTCGGCATGTTCGGCAATATCGGCGCTGCAGCTGCCGTGCGTAATATGGGTTTTAGCGGCGTCAGCGTTGCCGGATCGGCCGCCAACTATAGCAGCACCTATGCGGGCATAGGCGCACTGGCTGCCGTCAACAGCGGCAAGATCGATAATGTGTATAGCAGTGGTGCCGTGAGCGGCTCCGGTTATGTCAATCTGGGCGGACTGGTGGGCATCAATGCCGGAACGATCAGCAATAGCCGCGTCTCCGGCACGGTCGTCTCCGCGGGCGATCCCGGGCCGGGCGGCTACGGCGCGGCAGGCGGCTTTGTGGGCCTCAACGCCGTAGGCGGCTTGATCAAGAACAGTTCCAGCTCCGCCACCACCAGCTCCACGCGCTACGTGGCGGCCGGGCTGGTGGTCACCAACTCCGGTGCGATCAGCGATAGCTATGCGACGGGCACCGTGAACGCAGGAGCCAACTATGGCGGCGGCCTGGTCAGCTTTAACAATGGCAGTATCAGCAATAGTTACGCGACCGGCGCGATGAACGCCTCGGGCAGTGCCGGCGGCCTGGTGGGAACCAATAACAGCGGCAGCGCGACCATCAGCAATAGCTACGCGACGGGCAAGGTCACCTCCACCGGCGGCTATGTCGGCGGCCTGGTGGGCCTGTTGCGTGGAACCTTGAGCAACAGCTATGCGACGGGCGACGTGCAGACCACCGGGCTGGCCGGCGGCGTGGTCGGCTACAACGTGGGCGGCACCATCACGAATGTCTATACCACCGGCAAGGTGACGGGCGGCGGCGCCAGCGTGGGCGCCATTGTCGGCGAGCACAATTCGGGCTCCGTCAACCGCGCCTATTTTGACAGCACGATCAATTCCGGCCTGAATGGCATCGGCCAGAGCTTCAATGGCGCCACCTCAAACGCGCAAGGGCTGAGCACGGCGCAGATGCTGGTATCGAGTAATTATGTGGGGTTCAATTTCACGACCACGGGCGGCGCCACCGGCAATAATTGGGTGGCGGTCAGCGCCGACGGCACCCTCAATGGCGCTGCCGGCACGCGCCCCATGCTGGCGTCGGAGTGGTCAAATACCATCAATTCGGCGCACCAGCTGCAATTGATGGCGATGAACAAGACAGCCACCTACACGCTGGGCAGCAGCTTCAGCGCCGCCACGACGGCGGCCAATGGCCAGGATATCTGGGGAACCACTGGCTTCATCCCCGTCGGCACGGCAGGTTCGGCCTTCACGGGCAGCCTCGACGGCACCGGCCATATCATTTCCAGCCTGACCATTGCCAAGGCGGGCGTGAACAACGTGGGCCTGTTCGGCGCCATCGGCAGCGGCGGGGTGGTGGCGAATGTGGGCTTGTCCGGCGGCAGCGTAGCGGGCGGCACGAATGTGGGCGCCCTGGCCGGCAGCAATGCCGGCACGATCAGCGGCAGCTTTGCCACCAGCGGCGTGACGAGCACGTCCACCGGAGGCGGCCTGGTGGGCAGCAATACGGGCACGGTGGCGGACAGCTATGCCAGCGGGGCCGTGAGCGGCACCAGCATCGTCGGCGGCCTCGTCGGCAGCAATGGCGGCAGCATCGCCAACAGTTATGCGAACGGCAGCGTGAGCGGTTCCAGCAATGTGGGCGGCCTGGTGGGCGCCAGTACGGGCAGCACTACGGGCAGCTATTGGGACACGACGGCCAGCGGCCAGGCGAATAGCATGGGCGGTACCGCCATGACGACGGCGCAGCTGAAAAACCTGTCGAATTACACGGGCGCCGGCTGGGAACTGGCGCAGATGTGGGTGGTCTACGACGGACAGAGCGCGCCTTTCCTGCGCTCGTTCATGAAGCAGATCGCCGTGCGCGTTTCCTACGACAGCAAGGTGTATGACGGCGTGGCCTACGCAGGCGGCAGCAATAGCGTCACCTACTCGAACACGGTGGATGGCGCCAACCTGCTCGGTACGGTCGTGTATGCGGGCAATGCCGCCGGCGCCGTCAATGCGGGCACCTATGGCGTGTCGGCCAGCGGCCTGTACGCTTCGGGCGGCCAGTCCGGCTACGCCATCAGCTATATCGATGGCGGCCTGTTGATCACGCCCAAGTCCGTCACCCTGAGCGGCGCGGCGGTGGGCGACAAAGTGTACGACGGCACCACCGTGGCCGCCATCAGCGGCACCCTGAATGGCGTGCTGGCGGGCGACCTGGCCAATGTCAGTTCGACCGTGAATGGCACGTTTGCCAGCAAGAATGCCGGCAACGGCATCGCCGTGACAGTCAACGCGGCCCTGGGCGGCAGCGCCGGCGGCAACTATGCGCTGGTGCCCGTGAACGGCTTGACGGGCAATATCAGCAAGGCCACCATCAGCGGCGTGAGCGGCATTGTTGCTGGAAATAAAGTATATGACGGCACCGCCACGGCCAGCCTGAACACGGCGGGCGCCACGTTTGCGGGCATGATCGGTGGCGACAGCCTGAGCGTGTCGGGCGCCAGCGGCAGTTTTGCCGACAAGAACGCGGGCACAGGCAAGACGGTCAGCATCAGCGGCATCGTGCTGGGCGGCACGGATGCCGGCAACTACAATTTGACCGGCACCACGGCCAGCGGCACAGCCGATATCAGCAAGGCCACCATCAGCGGCGTGACCGGTATCGTTGCCGGAAATAAAGTGTACGACGGCGGCGTGGCCGCCAGCCTGAACATGGCTGGGGCGTCGTTCACGGGGATGGTGGGCGGCGACAACCTGACGGTCTCGGGCGCCAGCGGCAGTTTTGCCGACAAGAACGCCGGAAATGGCAAGACGGTCAATATCAGCGGCATGGTCCTGGGCGGCACGGACGCTGGAAATTATGATTTTACCAACGCCGCGGCCACCAGCACGGCCAATATCAGCAAGGCTACCATCAGCGGCGTGAGCGGCATTGTTGCTGGAAATAAAGTGTATGACGGCAGCACGGCAGCCAGCCTGGATGCGGCGGGCGCCACGTTTGCGGGCATGATCGGTGGCGACAGTCTGAGCGTGGCGGGCGCCAGCGGCAGTTTTGCCGACAAGAATGCAGGCACAGGCAAGACGGTCAGCATCAGCGGCATCGCGCTGGGCGGCACGGATGCCGGCAACTACAATTTGACCGGCACCACGGCCAGCAGCAGCGCCGATATCAGCAAGGCCACCCTCAGCGGCGTGACCGGTATCGTTGCCGGAAATAAAGTGTATGACGGCAGCACGGCCGTCAGCCTGAACACGGCTGGCGCCGCTTTCAGCGGCATGGCCGGCGGCGACAACCTGACGGTATTGAACGCGACCGCCTCCTTCAGCGACAAGAACGCGGGCAATGGCAAGACGGTCAATGTCAGCGGCATCGTGCTGGGCGGCACGGACGCAGG
The DNA here is from genome assembly GCF_002735765.1 of Janthinobacterium sp. BJB304. NCBI lineage: Bacteria > Pseudomonadati > Pseudomonadota > Betaproteobacteria > Burkholderiales > Oxalobacteraceae > Janthinobacterium > Janthinobacterium sp. BJB304. The sequence goes on along the minus strand of NZ_PDZN01000016.1, from coordinate 83,395 downwards.
CAATTACAACCTGGCCAGCGACACGGCCAGCAGCAGTGCCAATATCAGCGCCAAGGCGCTGACGCTGACGGGCTTGACCGGCAACAATAAAGTCTACGACGGCACAGCCAGTGCGAACCTGACCGGCGGCACCCTGAATGGCCTGGTCAGTTCGGAAACCCTGACCTTCACTGTCCAGGGGGCAAGCTACAGCGACAAGAACGCGGGCACGGGCAAGGCCATTACGGTGGGCGGCGTGACCTTGAGCGACGGCAGCGGCCTGGCCGGCAACTACACGCTGAGTACGCCAAACGGCATGACGGGCGATATCGCGAAGGCAACGATTTCCAGCATTAGCGGTTTGAGCGCCCTGGACAAGATCTATAACGGCAACCTCAACGTCAGCCTCAGTCCCGGCCAGGCGGTGATCAACGGCAAGATTGCCGGCGACGATGTGCAATTGTTCAGCGCGAGCGGTGCATTCACGGATAAAAACGTGGGCAGCAACAAGGCCGTCAATATCACGAATATCACCTTGTCCGGCAGCGATCTGGTCAATTATGACTTCCTCAACAATACGGCCAGCGCCACGGCCAGTATCACGCCCAAGGCCGTCACGCTCTCCGGTGTGACTGCCGGCAATAAAGTCTACGATGGCACGACAGCGGCAGTCTTGTCGGGCGGTACCCTGACCGGCATGGTCGCGGATGAAACGCTGGGCTTCAGCGGCGGTGTCGGCAGCTTTAGCGACAAGAATGCCGGTACCGGCAAGGTGGTGACCATCAGCGGCGCCAGCTTGCAGGATGGCACTGGCCTGGCCAGCAATTATGCCTTCAGCAGTCCCGCCAACGTGAACGCCGACATCAGCAAGGCGACCATCAGCGGCGTGACGAACGTGGGCGTCAACAACAAGACCTATGATGGCTCGGCCATGGCCACGCTCAACGGCGCGGCGACCTTCAATGGCATGGTGAACGGCGACAGCCTGACCGTGGCCGGCAACGGCGCCTTCAGCGACAAGAATGCGGGCACGGGCAAGACGGTGGCGGTCAGCGGCATCACCCTCGGCGGCGCCGATGCGGACAATTACAACCTTGCCAGCACGGTTGCCAGTGGCACGGCCAGCATCACGCCGGCGTCCATCAGCGCCGTTTCCGGCATCGTGGCGGCAAACAAGGTGTATGACGGCGGCACGGCGGCCAGCCTGAATCTGGCGGGCGCCAGCTTCAATGGCATGGTGGCCGGCGACGTCCTGAGCCTGGCTGGCGGCCCCGTCCTTGGCGCGTTCAGCGACAAGAATGCGGCAACGGGCAAGACCGTGAAGATCAGCGGTCTGGGCCTGGCCGGCGCCGATGCGGGCAATTACGTATTGGCCAGCAGCCTGGCCAGCACCACGGCCGATATCACGCCGGCGGCCCTGACGGTCAGCGCCACCGGCATCAACAAGGTGTACGACGCCACCACGAACGCCGCCGTTTCCTTGCGCGACAACCGTATCGGCAATGATCAGCTCAATATTGCCAGCGATGGCGCCAGTTTCAGCGACAAGAATGCGGGCGCGGGCAAGACGGTGACGGTGGCGGGCATACGCCTGAGCGGGGCCGATGCGGGCAATTACGTGGTCAACACCACGGCCAGCACCACGGCCACGATCTCGCAGGCACTGCTGACGGTGAAAGTCGACAATGCGGCAAAAGACCAGGGACGCGCCAATCCCGACTTCAGCGCCAGCTATAGCGGCTTGCTCGGCGGCGACACGCTGGCCGCCGAAGTGAGCGGTCAGCTGGCCTTCGGCACGCCGGCAACGACGGCTTCCGCGGCAGGCAATTATCTGGTCTCCGCCTCGGGCCAGGCGTCGACCAATTACGCCCTGAATTATGTGGACGGCGTGCTGAAAGTCAATCCGACGGAAGCGCTGCAAAGCGCCGTTGCGAACGTGATCGCGGCTGTTGCCGTGGCGCCGTCGCAGGGCAATATGGTGCAGGCCGACATGATCGTCAGCGGCGAGACGGCGCCAGGCAAGCCTGCCGCCGCGCAGGATGCGCCGCGCGAGGGAGAGAAGGGCGGCTCGGGCAGCGCACCGCTGGTGCAACTGGCCGGCAACGTCGTCAGCAATGTCTTGCCAGGCCTGCGCCTGAGCGTGGTGGACAGCGGCTTGCGCTTGCCGGTCGAGGTTTCCATCGGTACGCGCCAGGACAGCCAGTAAGGTCCGCCGCGTCACCATATGCCGGCGCCGGAGTGCCGCTTCGTGTTTCGAGGCGGCATTTTCATGCCTTCGCATCGTCGCAACACTTTTACAATGGCTGCATCATCCTTGTTTTCCGTCAGAGGCGCAGCGCTGAACAGAAAGTACAATCGCATGACATCCCATTTCATCGGCGTGGCAGGCTTGCCACGCGCCGGTTCCACCTTGCTGTGCCAGCTGCTGGCGCAGCATCCCGACTTGCATTGTGAAGGCAATAGCTCGCCCTTGTGCAACGCCTTGCTGGGCATGCGGCGCATGGTCAGCGACGACGCTTTTTTCCTGTCGCAGCTCGACAGCACCTTCGACGCCAGTTACGGCCACCTGAAAACGGCCATGCAGGGCTTTCTGCGCGGCTGGTACCGGGATTGCGGCAAGCAGGGCGTGGTCGACAAGAACCGCGCCTGGCTGCATTGCGTGGAAATGCTGCTGCAGCTGGCGCCGGAAGCGAAAATCATCGTCTGCGTGCGCGAATTGGGCCAGGTCTACGGCTCCATCGAAGCGCAGCACCAGCGCACCATCCTGCTCGATTTTGTCGACCACCTGGCCGATTTCGACCGCCTGGGCCGGGCCGACATGCTGTTTGCCAAGGACCGCACCATCGGCGCTCCGCTGAGCTCCCTGCATGCCGTGCTGGACCTGCCTGCCGAAGTGCAGCAAAAGCTGTATTTCGTGCGCTTCGAAGACTTGATGGCGCGGCCCGTGGAATGCATGTCCCACCTGTACGCGTGGCTGGGCCTGGCGCCGCTCCAGATCGATCCGCACGATCTTGCCGTGGGCATCCAGGAAAGCGACAGCCACTACCGCATGAAATACACGCACCGCCAGCAGGCGTCGATCAGCGCGCCCGGGCAGCATGCGATTCCGCCGCGCATCCAGGCGCAGATCGAAAGCGCCTATGGCTGGTTTTACGACCTGTATTATCCGCAACACCAACGTGCGGCAACGCCATCTGCCTGAAAACACCTGCGGCAGTGCCAATACCACTTGCCGCAGTGCTGCCGGCGCGGTATTGCCGGCAGTTGTCTTGAAAACGCCTTTTTTCTCTCTTCCCACTCTTCGCTTGCCGCACCGTGGCCGCGCCGCCTGAAGTCACTGGTATTGTAAAAAACACCGTTTTATAAAACCACTTGACTACCAATTTTCGGCGTCGCATTCTTGGTGCAGAAAGCCGACGCTTCGCTGTGCTTTCTTTACGTACAACATAAAAAGCTACTTCGATAGTTTTCGTATAACGTTCAGGAGACATTGTGAAGACACGGCAAATTAGCCGGCTGGCCTCGCCCTTGATGGCTGGCCTGCTGGGCAGCGCGCTGCTCGCTTGCGGCGGCAATTCCACCACCGAACCCCCCTCGACCCTGCTGGCCGCCACGGCCGCCAGCGACAGTTGCGCAGCCTGGAGCGCCAGCGCCGTCTACACGGCGGGCCAGTGCGCCGTCTACGACGGCAAGGTATACCGGGCCAAATGGTGGGTGCAGGGCACGGCGCCGAACAACGACCAGTGGGGACCGTGGAGTCTCGATACCACCACGCCGACGCCCACCCCGACGCCTACACCCACGCCTACACCCACGCCTACACCCACGCCTACACCCACGCCCACGCCCACGCCGGGCGTGCCCACCAAGGCCCAGGCCGAGGCGAACGAGGCGGCGCTGACGAACAACGATTTCTTCCGCAAGGTCAAGGCGTCGATCCGCACGCTGGGCAATGCGGCCGTCGAAGCCGTCCAGCCTGGCCTGGCCGGCAATCCGCTCAACGTCAAGCGCGTCGAACGTCTGCTGCCGGCGGCGAAGTGGGATTATTATTTTGCCGCGCGCGATACAAGCTATACCTACCAGCGCTTCCTGCAAGCGGTGGCCAAGTTTCCCGCCGTGTGCGACGACTACAGCGACGGGCGCAACGCGGACGCCATCTGCCGCCACAGCCTGGCCACCATGTTCGCCCATTTCGGGCAGGAAACGGGCGACCATAACGCCAGCAGCCCGCTGCCGCAATGGCGCCAGGGCTTGAAGTATTTGCGCGAACTGGGCTGCGACGAGACGGGCGCCGGCTGCGGCTACAACGTCGAGTGCGCCGATCCCGTCTTCAACAAGGTATGGACGTGCGGCAAGAATGCCGACGGCAGCTTCAAGAAGTATTTCGGCCGCGGCGCCAAGCAGCTGTCGTACAACTACAACTACGGCCCGTTCTCGCAAGCCATGCATGACGGCGACCAGTCCGTGCTGCTGAAAAATCCCGACCTTGTCGCCTCGACCTGGCTGAACCTGGCGTCGGCCACGTTCTTCTTTGTCTATCCGCAACCGCCGAAACCATCGATGCTGCACGTGCTCGACGGCACCTGGGTGCCGAACGCGGCCGATACGACGGCAGGCGCGGGCAATAATTTCGCCACCACCATCATGATCATCAACGCCGAATGCGGGCAGGGCACGGAAAAGCAGGCCGCGCAAAACCGTATCGATTACTACAAGCAATTTGCCGCCGACATGGGCTGGGATTATTCCGGCGAACAGCTGTCCTGCGCCAACATGCAACGCTTCACCCCGGCCAGTTCCGCTGCCTACAACATCTACTGGGAAAAGAACTGGAGCGCCGGTGGCGACAACCAATGCCAGCTGGTCAGCTATCAAACCCCGTACAGCGCCTTGCTGGCGGGGAACTACGTGAAATGCGTGGAAGCCAACTGGAATGTGAAGTTGCAGTAGCAGTAAAGGCAGGAAAGCCGGCCAGGGATAACAGTTGACAAGAGCCCCTCGAGGGGCCTGCAACAGCTCTCGATGTAAAACCATAACGGAGACCAATACAACATGAAATCGAATGCATTATTGATGGCCCTGCTCAGCGGCGTGCTCGTCGCTTGCGGCGGGGGCCAGGAAGGCACGACCGCCACGCCAAACACCTTGCTCGCCGCCGTGGAAGCGTGCGCCGTCTGGGATGCCGCCACCGTCTACACGGGCGGCCAGTGCGTGACGTACCAGGGCGTCACCTACAAGGCCAAATGGTGGACGCAAGGCAATGTTCCCAGCGCGGCCGACCAGTGGGGCCCGTGGGCCGTGACGGATACGCCGACCCCGACGCCGACGCCGACCCCGACCCCGACGCCGACGCCGACACCGACGCCGACACCGACACCGACTCCGACACCAACGCCGACACCGACTCCGACGCCAACGCCAACGCCAACCCCAACCCCAACGCCAACTCCCACGCCAACCCCCACGGCTTGCCGTCCCGACGGCCTGATTTCGGCCGTGCCGAATGTGCCGTATTGCAAGGTATATGACGCGAATGGGCGCGAAGTGCTGGGCAATGGCTTGAACCGGCGCATCGTCGGCTATTTCGCCAGCTGGCGCACGGGCGTCGATGGCAGCCCGACTTACCTGGTGAATAACCTGCCCTGGGACAAGATCACCCACCTGAACTATGCGTTCGCTTCCGTCGATCCGGCCACGTCGAAGATCGCCATCGGCAGCGGCGCGGCCAATCCCGATACGGGCCTCACCTGGCCCAACGTGCCGGCCGCGGCCATGGACCCGTCCTTGCCGTACAAGGGCCATTTCAACTTGCTGGCGCAATACAAGAAGAAGTATCCGGGCGTGAAACTGATGATTTCCGTGGGCGGCTGGGCCGGCAGCGGCGGCTTCTACACGGCCACGACGAACGCGGACGGCAGCATCAACACGGCCGGCATCAACACCCTGGCCGACTCGATGGTGGCGTTCGTGCGCCAGTACAACTTCTTCGATGGCGTCGATGTCGATTACGAACACCCGACCACCAACAATGAAGCGGGCAATCCGAACGACTTCGCCGTCTCGAAACCGCGGCTGGCCGGGCTGATGACGAGCTACAACGTGCTGCTGAAAGTGCTGCGCCAGAAGCTCGACGAAGCGGCCGTGCAGGACAATAAATACTATCTGCTGACCATCGCCGGTTCCGCCTCGGGCTGGGTCTTGCGTGGCGAGGAAAATATGTCGGGATTGAAATATCTCGATTACGCCAGCCTGATGAGCTATGACTTGCACGGCGCGTGGAATCAGTACGTGGGACCGAACGCGGCGCTGTTTGACGACGGCAACGATGGCGAATTGCGTGCCGGTAACGCCTACCAGTTCCAGAACATCGGCTACCTGAACACGGACTGGGCCTATCGCTACTACCGGGGCGCCATGCAGGCGGGCCGCATCAATATCGGCGTGCCGTTCTACACGCGGGGCTGGAAGGATGTGACGGGCGGCACCAATGGCTTGTGGGGCACGACGCCGCTGATCAGCTCCACCGTCACCTGCGCCGGCACCAAGACGTGCGGCACGGGCGCCACCGGCATCGACAACGTGTGGTACGACCTCGATACACAAGGCAAGCCCACGCCAGGCGGCGGCAACCCCATCTGGCATGCGTTGAACTTGCAAAACGGCATCGTTCCAAGCTACCTGGACGCGTATAAAGTCACGGACAAGGCGCTGGTGGGCACGTATGTGCCGTACTACAGCAGCACCATGGTGGCGCCGTGGCTGTGGAATGCGACCAAGAAAGTGTTTATTTCCACGGAAACCACGCAGTCGATCGCGGCCAAGGCCCAGTACATCGTCAATAATAATATCGGCGGCGTGATGATCTGGGAAATGGCGGGCGACTATGCCTGGGATGCCACGCGCAATGGCGGCAAGGGCGAGTACTTCATGGGCACCACCCTGACGGACGTGCTGTACCAGGCCTTCCGCGCGGCTGGAGTGTACGGCAACAAGCGCGCCGAAATCGCCATGCCGGGCACGGCGGCCAACGTCAGCATCACCCTGGGCGGCTGGAAGCTGGGCGACAACAACTTCCCCATCAACCCGGTGATGACCGTGAAGAACAACACGGCGTCGACCCTGCCGGGCGGCACCGTGGTGGAGTTCGACTATCCCGTGTCGGCGCCGTCGGACATGAGCGACCAGTCCGGCTTCGGCTTGACGGTGATCAATGCCGGCTACACGGGGCCGAACAATATCGGCGGCTTCACGAAGAACTACAACCGGGCCCGCTTTGCGATTCCCGCCTGGCAATCGCTGGCGCCGGGCGGCTCCGTGGCGCTGACCCTGAACTACCGCCTGCCGATCTCGGGACCGGCCAACTATACGGTCACCGTGGGCGGCACCAAGTACGCCTTGACGCAGGAGTATCCGGAACTACCGGTGGCCTTGCCGTAAGTTGAATCCGGCAGGGTAAACAGAAAAGGGCGGAACCGAGGTTCCGCCCTTTTTAATTGCGACCGCAGCCAGGTATTAGAACCAGGTTTCCACCTGGAAACCATACGACGTGCCGCTGGTATTGTTGTTGTAGATCGGGCCGCCGTTGTTCGACGCATTGACCGAGGCGGTGGCCGCATCGTTCCATTTGCCGTAGGTCACGAAAGCGCGCAGCTCGGGACGCGACCACAGGCCAGGACCGGCCGAGATCGTCGGGGCGATGGTCAGCTTGGTCAGGCGCTTGGCCGGCAGGCCGCCCGCTTGCGTCACGCGGTCCGTGCCCAGTTCGCCCACCAGCTTGAAGTTGTTGGTGAACGCGTACACCGGGCGCACGCCGACCGAGGTCCAGGTCGAGGAACCGTTGGCGTTCGATTCGTCTTTTTGCCACAGGGCGACGAATTCCATGCCGAAGTTGGCCATCGGCTGGATCGCCATGTCATTGAAGATGCGCGTGCGTTTCACGTCCGAACCGAAATTGGTGTCGCCCGACGCGCCGAACTGCGCGCCCTTGCCGGTGCCAGGACCGACGCCGTACTGCACGCCGAAGGTATTGCCGCCGCCGAAGACTTTCGCTTGACGGTGGAAGGCCGACAGCTGCCAGCCATTGTGCTTCTGGCCAAACGCGTCGTTGTCCTTGCCTTCGCCGATGATGTAGGTCGCGGCCAGGTCCAGGGTGCCGTTTTCATTGACGGGAATCTCGCCGTAGATGAAGTTCTGGCGCACGGCCGACTTGGTGCTGACGACGCCGGTCTTCGACACGGTGTTGATGTCGTTGTCCTTGAAGAAAGCGTACGAGAATTTACCGGGGCCCGCAGGAATGCGGTCCAGACCGGCGCCCGTGCCGTTCATGTTGATGTACTGCAAGTCCAGCATGTGGATGTCAGGACGGTAGTAGAAGCGCTTGCCGATCCAGGCAGTGCCGCCGTTCAGGAAATCGAGTCCCTGTGCTTCGACATAGGCCTTGACGATGCCCAGTTTGTTGTCGCCGAAATCCGAGTTGGGCGCGTAAGCGTTGACCCAGATGGTGGCCAGGTAGTTCACGCCGCCGGACTGGGCGACGGACTTGGTGTAGCCGAATTCCGTGTAGGCGTCGCACTCATTGCCCAGACGATATTTCATGGTATTGCCGCCCAGACCGAAGCAGCCTTGCGAACCGCCGCCGCCCGAGGTATTGCTGCCGGCGCCGGCGCGCAGGTAGCCATGGAAGCCTTCGGCGTCGCTTGGGTACATGGGGTCGGCCATGGCGGAAGCGCTGGCGATGGCCAGGAGCAGGGCAGGTAAAGTTTTCAATGCAGTGCGATTCATGCGGTCTCCAGAAGAATGTTGGTGGTAGCGGTGGCGCCCCGGAAGGCCGGTCACCGCACACGGTCTAATGCCGAAAACCAAGTCTAGCAGCGCTTTTTTAACCACCCTGATACAAATCGAACAAGTACCGATACTTTCTTTCAAAGTGTTGTTTTTACTCAATATCGATACTCTGGTGCATGGAGGGGGTGCAAAAGAGTATCGAATTGCGGTTTTGGAGTATCAGAAAGTATCAAAGTCCGGTGCTACATTGTGGTCGTGGTGCTAAGTACCTGAGCATTGCCAACGACAAAAAACACTGGAGACACACAATGAAACGTTTCGCCATTGCCGCGCTGTGCGCCGGCGCGCTCTGCCTCAGCTCGTCCGCTTTTGCCGCAACCGACCTCGTCATCGCCACCGTCAACAACGGCCACATGATCGAAATGCAAAAGCTCAGCAAGTTCTTCGAGCAAGCCAATCCCGACATCAAGCTCAAGTGGGTGACCCTGGAAGAGGGCGTCTTGCGCCAGCGCATGACCACCGATATCGCCACCAAGGGCGGCCAGTTCGACGTGATGACCATCGGCCTGTATGAAACGCCCATCTGGGGCAAGAAAAACTGGCTGATCCCGATCAAGCCGGACGCCAAATACGATATCGACGATCTGCTGCCCGCCATCCGCGAGGGACTATCCGGCGACGGCAAGCTGTACGCGTCGCCGTTCTATGGCGAAAGCTCGATGATCATGTACCGCAGCGACCTGGTCAAAAAGGCGGGCGTGACGATCGAAGACCGCCCCAGCTGGAACCAGCTGCGCGACGTGGCGGCCAAGCTGCACGATCCGGCCAACGGCGTGTACGGCATCTGCCTGCGCGGCAAGCCGGGCTGGGGCGACAACATGGCGCTGATCACCACCATGGCCAATTCCTACGGCGGCCAGCTGTTCGACATGCAATGGAAGCCGCAATTTACCAGCAAGCCGTGGAAGGATGCGGTCACCATGTATGTCGACCTGATGAAGAAATACGGCCCGCCGGGCGCGGCCGCCAACAGCTTCAATGAAAACCTCGCGCTGTTCAACCAGGGCAAGTGCGGCATCTGGATCGACGCGACGATCGCCGCCTCCTTCATCACCGATCCGAAGCAAAGCAAGGTGGCCGACAAGGTGGCGTTCGCCCAGTCGCCCATCGGCGTGACGGAGCGGGGTGCCAACTGGCTGTGGATCTGGTCGCTGGCCATCCCGTCGAGTTCGAAGCATCCGAACGAAGCGCAACGCTTCATCAACTGGGCCACCTCGCCCGATTACGTGAAACTGGTGGCCAAGGAAACGAGCTGGGCGAACGTGCCGACGGGCACGCGCAAGTCGACGTATGCGAGCCCCGAGTTCCAGAAAGTGGCGAAATTTGCCGCCGCCGAAGGCAAGGCCCTGGCCACCACACGCGCCGTGCAAAGCACCTTGCCGCCGTCGCCGTACGTGGGCGTGCAATTCGCGTCGATTCCCGAATTCCAGGTAATCGGCGTGGCCGCCGGCCAGCAGATGGCGGCAGCGCTGCTGGGCAAGGTGACGGTGGAGCAGGCGCTGGAGTTGTCGCAGCAGACGGCGGAACGTGAGATGCGCAAGGGTGGGTACTACAAGTAAGACCTTTCTTGCCGTCTGGTTTATCAACAGGCGAAGAGATTGGTGGCTTAAAACTGGGGTCAGACCCGACGGGTCTGACCCCGGATTTCTGTTGATGATCATTCCCTCACGTCCCAAGAGTATCCTATGAAACGCATTATCCCCCGGACTTTGCTGACGCCGGCCGTGCTTGCCGTCTCCGTCATTTCCGTGATCCCGTTGTTGATCACCCTGTATTACGCGTTCGTGCGCTATTCCATGCTCGATCCGAGCGGCCATCCTTTCCATGGTCTGGCCAATTTCCACTTTTTCTTTACCGATGCCTCGTTCCTGCCTGCCTTGCAGAACACGTTCACCTTGCTGTTTTCCGTCATGCTGATCACGGTGGTGCTGGGCACGGCGCTGGGGTTGCTGATCAATGAAGCGTTCCCGGGGCGCGCCATCGTGCGCGTGCTGCTGATTTCGCCGTTTCTCGTCATGCCGGCCGTCAATGCCCTGATGTGGAAGAACATGCTGCTCAATCCGATCTACGGCCTGTTTGCGCAGATCAGCATCTTCTTTGGCGCCACGCCCGTCGACTGGCTGTCGGCCCACCCCCTGTTTTCCATCATCATGATGGTCTCCTGGCAATGGCTGCCGTTTGCCTGCCTGATTTTCATGACGGCCCTGCAATCGATGGACCGCGAACAGCTGGAAGCGGCGCGCATGGATGGCGCCACCTACCTGCAACAGTTGCGCTACCTCTACATTCCCCACCTGGGCCGCGCCGTCTCGGTGGTGCTGATGATCGAGATGATCTTTTTGCTGTCGATCTTTGCGGAAATCTTTACCACCACGGGCGGCGGTCCCGGCTTCGACACGACCACCATCACCTTCATGATCTATCAGCAGGCACTGCTGTCGTATGACGTGGGAGCGGCTTCGGCCGGCGCCCTGTTCGCCGTGCTCATCGCCAACATCGCCGCCTTCTTCCTGATGCGCGTCATCGGCAAGAATCTGTCGAAATAAGGAGACCTTGATGCATAGCAAACTCAATCTGTATGGCCGCACGGCCGCCGCCTGGCTGTGCGCGCTGGTACTGTTCTTTCCCATCTTCTGGTTGGGCCTGATGGCCTTCAAGACGGAAGGGCAAGCCATTTCCACGCCGCCGCTGCTGTTTTTCACGCCGACCCTGGACAGCTTCCGTGAAGTGCTGGCGCGCGACAATTACTTCGGCTACGCGTGGAACTCGCTGTTTACCAGCGTGGTGTCGACGGCCATCGGCCTCTTGATCGCCATCCCGGCCGCCTATTCGATGGCCTTCTTTCCCACAGGCGGCACCATCGGCTTGCTGAAATTCATGCTCAGTTCGCGCTACATGCCCGGCGTGGGCGCGCTGATGCCCATCTATATCTGCTACCAGTACTTCGGCCTGCTCGATACGCGCATCGGCCTGACCATCATGTTCATGCTGATGAACCTGCCCATCATGATCTGGCTGCTGTACACGAGCATGAAGGAGCTGCCGCGCGAAATCCTCGAGGCCTCGCGCATGGACGGCGCCACCGTGTGGGACGAGTTCCGCCACGTCGTGCTGCCCCTGTCCGTGGGCGGCATCGCTTCCACGGCGCTGGTCTGCATGGTGTGGTCATGGAATGAATCGTTCTGGTCGCTGAACCTGGGCGCGTCCAACGCGGGCACCCTGGCCTGGCTCATCGCTTCGTATTCGAGCCCGGAAGGCCTGTTCTGGGCCAAATTGTCGGCCGCTTCGTTGATGGCCATCGCGCCCATCATGGCGCTGGGCTGGTTCTGCCAGAAACAACTGGTCCAAGGTATGACTTTCGGCGCCGTCAAATAATCGATGCCTCCATAAACCTACTGCGCGGCCCAATTTCGGCTCTCCGTTGCTCACTGACTCGGCGCCCCCGTGCATCCGCACAGCTCCGCTACTCAAACCGAACTTGAACCGCTCGCTACGGTTTCTGAAAGCATCGAAAAACAAATCAGAATTGAGAAAAATCATGGCTTACCTTCAACTGAGCAATATCGAGAAATTCTTTGGCGAGCACCGCGCCATCAAGGGCATCGACCTGGAGATCCAACAGGGCGAGTTCGTCGTCTTCGTCGGGCCGTCGGGCTGCGGCAAATCCACCCTGCTGCGCCTGATCGCGGGCCTGGAACCGATCGACGGCGGCAAGCTGTCGCTCGACGGGCGCGACATCACGGCGCTGCCGTCGTCCAAGCGCGACCTGGCGATGGTGTTCCAGTCGTACGCGCTGTATCCGCACATGACGGTGTTCCAGAACATGTCGTTCGCGCTGAAACTGGCCGGCGTCGATCCGGCCGTCATCCGCGAGAAAGTCGACAAGGCGGCCGCCATCCTCGACCTTGGGCGTTACCTGGAGCGCACGCCGAAGGAATTGTCGGGCGGCCAGCGCCAGCGGGTGGCCATCGGCCGCGCCATCGTGCGCGACCCGAAAGTGTTTTTGTTCGACGAGCCGCTGTCGAACCTCGATGCGGCCCTGCGCGTGCAGACGCGCATCGAGATCGCCAAGCTGCACCGCGAGCTGGGCGCGACCACCATCTATGTCACGCACGACCAGGTCGAGGCGATGACCCTGGCCGACCGCGTGGTGGTGCTGCGCGACGGGCAGATCGAGCAGCATGGCTCGCCATTGGAACTGTATGACCGTCCCGCCAACCGCTTTGTCGCGCAATTCATCGGCACGCCCAGCATGAACGTGGTGCCGGCCGACGCGGCGCCGCAGCTGCTGGCGCAGGCGGGCAGCGCGGCGCAGGCGGACGGTTTTGTCGGCATCCGCCCCGAGCACGTGCACCTGGGCGCGGCGCAGCCGGGCAGCGTGCCCGTCACCGTCGACCTGGTGGAGTCCTTGGGCGTGGAAACCCTCACCTATGTGCGCTTGCCGAACAATGTGCAGGTGGTGTCGCGCGGCGCGGAGCGCAGCAGCCTGCAGCCGGGCCAGCAGACCCACCTGACGTTCGAGCCGGGCTTCGTCCATTATTTCGACCGCGCCGGCAAGACCTACGCGGCGGCGAAAGGAGCGCTGTAATGGAAGCGATCGCATTGAAGCAATCGAACCTGGCCAAGCTGCCAGGGAACGTGGCCGTGCCTGCGTATGCGCGCGAGACGCTCGTGCCCGGCATCGTGCACATCGGCGTGGGCGGTTTTTTTCGCGCCCACCAGGCCGTGTATCTCGACGATTTGCTGGCCTTGCCAGGCAATGCAGAATGGGGATACTGCGGCGTGGGCTTGCTCGCGCATGACGCGGCCATGCGCGACGCCATGCGGGCGCAGGACGGTTTATATACGGTGGTCGAGCGCAGCGCGGCCGGCGACTCGGCACGTATCATCGGCTGCATCGGCGACTACCTGTATGCGCCCGACGAGCCGCAAGCCGTGCTGGAAAAGCTGGCCGACCCCGGCACGCGCATCGTCGCGCTGACCATCACCGAAGGCGGCTATTACGTCAACCAGGGCACGGGCGAATTCGATGCGCAGCACCCCGACATCGTGCAGGAACTGGCGCACCCGGAGGCGCCGCGTTGCTCGTTCGGCTACCTGGCCGCCGCGCTGGCCCTGCGCCGCCAGCGGGGACTGGCGCCATTTACCATCATGTCCTGCGATAACCTGCAAAACAATGGCGATGTGACGCGCAAGATGCTGCTGGCTTTTGTCGCCTTGCGCGACGCAGAACTGGCGCGCTGGCTGGCCACGCATGGCAGCTTCCCCAACAGCATGGTCGACCGCATCACGCCGGCCACCACGGATGAACACCGGGCGCTGGTGCGCGACAGCTTCGGCATCGTCGACGCCTGGCCCGTCGTGTGCGAGCCGTTCCGCCAGTGGGTCATCGAAGACGAGTTCCCGCAGGGCCGCCCGGCCTGGGAAAAGGTGGGCGCGCAGATGACGCACGACGTGCTGCCGTATGAAAAGATGAAGCTGCGCTTGTTGAATGCCAGCCATCAGGCCCTGTGCTACATCGGCATGCAGCTTGGTTACACGTTTGCGCATGAAGCGATGGAGGATGCTGGCATCCGGCTGCTGGTGCGGCGCATGATGGATGACGAGGTCACGCCTTTGCTCGATAGCGTGGAAGGCATCGATCTGGAACGCTACAAGGCCACCCTGATCGAACGCTTTTCGAATCCGGCCGTGCGCGACCAGCTGGCGCGCATCGGCACGGAAGGCTCGGCGCGCATTCCGAAATTCGTGCTGCCGTCCGTGCGCGAGGCGCTGGCGCAAGGCGGCGCCATCAAGCTGCTGGCGTTTACCGTGGCGTGCTGGTTCCGCTACCTGGAAGGCCACGACGAGCAGGGGCGTGAGATGCCCTTGAACGACCCGTACGCGGCGCGCCTGCGCGCGCTGGCGCTGCAGGGAAAGGCGGACGCCGCGGCGCTGCTGTCCTTGCGCGAGCTGTTTGGCGACCTGTCTGACGCACCCGCGTTCACGCAGGCGGTGGGGCAGTCGCTGGCAAGCCTGTATGGGTTGGGCGCGCGCGCGGCGCTGGAACAGATCGTCGCCTGACGGGGAGGGCGCGCCATGCCACCGTCGTTGCCGCAGATGGAGCTGGAACAGCAGCGCGACGCCACGCCCGGCTTCGAGCCGAAAGGCAGTTTCGGCTTCATCCGCTACCTGGAGCACGGCTTTCCGAATGCGCTGGTGCGCTGGCACTATCACGACGAGTACGAACTGCACCTGATCGTCGAGAGCAGCGGCAAGGTTTTTGTCGGCGACTATATCGGTCAGTTCACGCCCGGCCACCTGGTGCTGACGGGGCCGCGCGTGCCGCACAACTGGGTCTCGCTCGACACGCCGGCCGAGGGCGTGGCCCTGCGCGACATGGTGATCCAGTTCGGCCATGCGCCGCTGGCGTCGATGGCGGCCGCCATTCCCGAATTGAAGGGCATCTTCCCGCTGCTGCAGCGCGCCCTGCATGGCGTGGAATTCTTTGGCGTCAGCGAACAGTCGCTGCGGCGCTTCCGGCGCATCCGCGACAGCAGCGGCCTGCCGCGCTTCATCGAATTTCTCACCTTGCTGGGAGAGCTGGCGCAGACCAGCGACTACCAGCTGCTGTCGACGGTGCCCATGCAGTCAAGCGACGATGACGTGGCGCTGGCGCGCATCAGCTCGGCCATCAACTTCATCGTGCACAATTACAGCAGCCAGTTCTCGCTGAAACAGCTGGCCGAGCAGGTGGACATGCCAGAGCGGACCTTTTCCCGCTTCTTTCGCAGCGCCACGGGCAACAGCTTCACGGACTTCGTCAACCGCCTGCGTATCAACAAGGCGTGCCAGCTGCTGATGGAGACGGAGCGCTATGTGAGCAACATCTGCTACGAGGCGGGTTTTAACAATGTGGCCAATTTCAACCGGCGCTTCCTGGAATTGAAGGGCATGACGCCGAAGGAATTTCGCCAGCAGGCGCTGGGCCGTTTTGGCGAGTGAAGCTTTTTGAGGTACATTCGATGGCACGGGCGGGGACAGCCTGAGAGAGACAAGCATGGAACACCTATGGCACAAGGACAGCGAGCGCAAGGCGCCCGAGCTGGAACGCGAAAGCTACGACGGCATCATCAATTACCTGGAACATGGCTATCCCAGCTCGCGCGTGCGCTGGCACTGCCATGAAGAGTATGAGCTGCACCTGATCGTCGCCACCAGCGGGCGCCTGTTCGTGGGCGACTATATCGGCGAATTCTCGCCCGGCCACCTGGTGCTGACGGGCCCGCGCCTGCCGCACAACTGGATTTCCAACGTGATGCCGGAGGGCGGCGTGGCCCTGCGCGACATGATCGTGCAGTTCGCCCATGCGCCGCTGGCGGGCGCCGCGCGCGTGATTCCCGAACTGCGCGAGTTGCTGCCGCTGCTCGAGCGCTCCAGCTATGGCGTGGAGTTTTTCGACATGGGCCACGAGGCCGAACAGCACCTGGAGCGCATCCGCGCCACGCATGGCGCCGAGCGCTTCGCCGAATTCGTGCAATTGATGAGCAAGCTGGCGCGCACGGCCAACTACCGCCTGCTGTCGAGCGCCTCCCTGCGTTCCTACGACGATGACGCCACTCTGGCCAAGGTCAATTCCGTCCTCAACTACATCACGGAGAATTACCGCGAGCCGATTTCGGCGGAAATGCTGGCCGAGCAGGTGGGCATGTCGCTGAGTAAATTCTCGCGCTTCTTCCGCAAGGCGACGGGCAACAGCTTTACCGATTTCGTCAGCCGGCTGCGCATCAACAAGGCGTGCCAGCTGCTGATGGACACCGACCAATACGTGTCGAACGTCTGCTACGACGTGGGTTTCCAGAACGTGGCCAACTTCAACCGCCGCTTCCTGCAGGTGAAGGGCGTCACGCCCAAGGAATTCCGGCGCCAGGCCGATGGCCGCTTCGGCGGCATCGGCGGGCCTGTTGCGGATACGCCACTGGCGTGACGGCTGTCATGGGCTTGTCACTTTGAGCAGTTACTCTCCACGGCTTCAACCCCACCTTAGCCGAGGAATGCATGAACACTGCTGTAACGTCGACCCCGAAACTGACCCTGCTGGCCATCGCCGCCGGACTGGCCCTGGCCGCCTGTGGCGGCAGCGATAATCCGCCTGCGGAGCCTTCCAAGCCCGTGGCGCAGACGGGTGTGTTCCTCGACGGCGCGGTGGAAGGACTCGATTATGTGGCCGGCAGCGCGGCCAAGGCCAGCACCAACGCCAAGGGCGAATTCATTTGCAACCCGGGCGAGACGGTAGCCTTCAGCGTGGGCGGCCTGGCCCTCGGTTCGGCCCCATGCGGCGCCGTCGTCACGCCGCTGGCGCTGGCCGCCAGCACGAATGTGGCGGACGACAAGGTCGTCAACCGCCTGCTGGCGCTGCAACTGCTCGACGACGACAGCGATCCCTCGAACGGCATCAAGCTGACGGCCGAAGTGAAGGCCGCGCTGGCCGGCAAGACGCTGGACTTTGCCGGCGCCCCCGCCGTCTTCAACGCGGCCCTGGCCGCACACCTGGCCAGCGTGGGCGGCAAATTCGCCGGCCGCACGGTCGATGCGGAACGCCGCGCACTCGTGCGCGAGCATTTCGAGGACACCCTCGCCTCGAAAGCGGGCGCGCCCGTCAACGAAGCGCTGACGCAAGCTAATCCTGTCGGTGAAGTGAAAGTCACCGTGACGCGCTATCAGATCCAGGCGGCCGACAAATTCTATGTGCCGTACGAAGGCGCGAACGCCAAGATCAAGGGCGAATTCCCGAACGGCTTCCTGCCGTCGTACGGTTCCGGCCTGGCCTACAAGGGCAAGAACGCGGCCGGCGACCTGGAATTCTATGGCTTGACGGACCGCGGCCCGAACGGCGACGGCCCGCTGGTGCCCGATCCGTCGGGCAAGGGCACCATCGGCAGCAAGATCTTCCCGTCGCCCAGTTTTACCCCGTCGTTCGGCGTGATCACCGTGGGCAAGAACGGCGCCGTGCTGGGTTCGTCGACGCCGATCAAGGTGTCGGCCACCGTCAACAGCTCGGGCTTGCCCGTGCCCGTGGGCGCGGTCGGCAATTCTGCCGAGATTCCCGTCATGGATGCGATGAAGTTTGACGCCGCCGGCAAGGCCGTCTTCAATGCGGGCGGCCTCGATTCGGAGTCCATCGTCGTCGATGCCAAGCGCAATGCGCTGTGGGTGTCCGACGAATACGGTCCCTTCATCGTCAAGATCGACGCCGCCACCGGTATCATCCAGGCGAAATACGAGCCGGGCAAGGGCTTGCCGGCGCTGTTCGCCAAGCGCCGCGCGAACCGCGGCATGGAAGGCATGACCTTAGACACGAGCAACGACAAGCTGTACGCCTTCCTGCAAAGCCCTCTGTCCGACGGCACGGCACCATATTCTGTGACGAAGAAGAATGAACAGGTCGAGCGCTTTGCCCGCTTCACGCGCTGGATCGAATTCGACCCGGTGACTGGCACCAGCGGCAAGATGTATGCGTATCCGCTCAACGCGGCCGACTACCAGGATGGCCGCACGGGCAACGCCAAGCTGGGCGACATGGTGGCGCTGGGCGGCGGCAAGTTCCTCGTCATCGAGCAGGGCGCCGCGCCGTCGGGCAAGGTCTTCAACAAGCTGATGCTGGTCGAACTGAAGGGCGCCACCGACATCGCGGCCGCCGCCTTCAACGCGACGACCTCGGACCTGGAGAAGAGCAGCATGGGCGGCGCCCCCGTCAATGGCGCCGACTGGGCCGCTGTCACGCCGCTGAAGAAAACGCTGCTGCTGGACTTGAACGCCATCGGCTGGGCGGCGGAAAAGGCCGAAGGCCTGACCCTGATCGACGACTCCACCATCGCGCTGGCCAACGACAATGACTTCGGCCTGAAAACCAAGGTCTTCGACGCGAATGGCGTGGAAGTGGCGGACGCCGACGTGACCAAGTGCACGGTCGATGCCAATGGCACCATCGTCACGAGCAGCGCGGCCGGCTGCAATGCCGCCAACACCATCCGCGTGGCGCGCGGCGACGACCGCGAGCGTCCTAGCCGTTTGTGGATCGTGAAGTTCGCCAAGGCGCTCAATACGTATTGATGTAGTTTGACGGACGTAAAAAAGCCGCAGGCGTGAGCTGTGCGGCTAGCGTAGAGCTGGGGTCAGACCCGACGGGTCTGACCCCAGATTTTGCTTTTTGGTTTACTTTTTTGTATAAGTGTTGAGCCAATCGAGCACCGTGTGATGCCACAGCAGCGAATTGGCCGGCTTCAGCACCCAGTGGTTTTCGTCCGGGAAGACCAGCAGCTTGCTCGGGATGCCACGGCGCTGCAGCGCGGTGAAGGTACCCAGGCCTTGCGCCGTAGGGATGCGGAAGTCCAGGTCGCCCTGCACCACCAGCATCGGCGTCTTCCAGTTCTTCACGAAGTTGACGGGGTTGAACTGCTCGTACTTGGCTGGCGCGTCGTAGTAGGTGCCGCCGTTTTCCCATTCCGTGAACCACAGTTCTTCCGTCGCGTAAGCCATGCCGCGGTTGTCGAACACGCCGTCGTGGTTGACCAGGCACTTGAAGCCGTCCGGCCAGTTACCGGCGATCCAGTTCATCATGTAGCCGCCATAGGACGCGCCCAGCGCGCAGCTGCGCTCGCGGTCCAGCCACGGGAACTTCTTGGTGGCCGCTTCCAGACCCTTTTGCAGGTCGACCAGCGGCTTGCCGCCCCAGTCGCCGCTGATGGCATCCGTGAACTTCTGGCCATAGCCGGTGGAACCGTGGAAGTCGATGAAGACGGTGGCGTAGCCGGCGCCCGCATACACTTGCGGATTCCAGCGGTAGCTCCAGCTGTTGCCGAAGCTGCCTTGCGGGCCGCCGTGCACCAAAAAGGCGATCGGATACTTTTCGCCTGCCTTGGCATTCCATGGCTTCATGACGTGGCCGTAGACGGTTTCGCCATCCGCGCCCGCGAACGAGAACTGTTCATATTCGCCGAAGCGCACGTTGGCCAGCGCTGCCGCATTCTGTTTCGTCAGCTGGACCATCGGTGCCGATTCGGACTTGGCGTCGAGCTTGCGCGTGTACAGCTGCGCGCCCGAGGCCAGGTTCGCTTGCGTCAGCACGATGGTATTGCCGCGCACGTCGAAGTCGCCCACGGCGCCTTTGCCCGTCAGCGCGTTGACCTTGCCGCTGGCCGCGTCGATGTGGAACAGGCGGTGCTGGCCCACGTCATCGGCGGCGACGAGGAAGGCCTTGCCGTCCGGCGTCCAGCGGAAATCGGCCACGGAACGGTCCCAGTCGTCGGCCACGGTGCGCTTCTTGCCCGTGGCGACATCCATCAGCACCAAATGAAAACGGTCCGCTTCGAAGCCCGGCCTGGTCATGGCGACATACGCGAGGGTGCGGCCGTCCGGCGAATAGCTGGCTTTCGCATCCCAGGCCGGATTGTCGGCCGTGAGGTTGCGCGGCGCCTGGCCGCCCGCGGCCGGTATCGTATAGACGTCGAAGTTGGTCGACCATGATTCCGTGCGGCCGGCCACGCGCACGGAGAAGGCCACCGTCTTGCCGTCCGGGCTGAAGTGGTATTCGCCGTTGTCGCCGAATGGCTTCGATGGCGCGTCGCCATCGAGGGTGCCGCTCAGGCTCACGGGCGCGGCGCTGACCTTGCCGGCCGCGTCTATCGGTGCCGAATACAGCGCATTGCGGCGGCCGTCGGCCCAGGTATCCCAGTGGCGCACGAACATCTGCTCGTAGACCATGCCGCTGGCCTTGTTTTTCGCTTTTTCATCGAGGCGCTTTTTCGTGCAGGCGATGTCCGCGCAATCGAGGAAGACGCCCATGCTGAAGGCCAGGCGGTCGCCCTGCGGCGACAGGCGGTAGGTATCGACGTCCAGCGCCAGGTCGGTGACCTTGGCCGCTTCGCCGCCGTTCAGGGGCAGTTGCCACACTTGCGAGGAGCCGGAGCGGCCCGAGAGGAAGTAGATGGCGTCGCCGTTCGGCGACCATTGCGGATCGCTGGCGCTGGCGTCGCCGCGCGTGAGCTGGCGCGGTGACGCGTTCGGCGCGCGCAGGTCGATCATCCACAGCTGCGTGTTGCCGCGGTTTTTCTCCAGGTTGGTCGTACGCACCGTGTAGACGACGCGCGTGGCGTCCGGCGACAGCACGGGGCTGCCCACCCGTTCCATGGCGACCATGTCTTCCACGGTGAAACCGCGCGGCGCGGCCGGCGCCGGTTCCGCAGCAACGGCGGTGGTGGCCATGGCGGCACTGAATGCTCCCAAGAGCAGCAGACGTAAACTCATTCAAACTCCCGATTCTGATGACGACGTTATCGATATGGTATTGACGTGGCCGGCTGTACCGCCGGCAGCCCGACATCATAGCAATAAAGACGCGCCCGCTGCGGGAGTTGACCGCCGGTTAGCCGGCCGGAACTGCCAGTTGGTCGAGCGCCACATGGCCCAGGAAACCGCCCCGGCTGGCGGCCGGCAAGCCCGCCTCGATGGCATGGGCAAAGCGGATGCCGGGGTCCTGTTCCAGCGCCGCCAGCACGCGCGCCACGTGCGGATAGTCGCTTAGCCGCGCCAGCTGCAGCGGCTCGGCCCAGCGCGCCGTGGCGGCCAGGTAGGCGTCTGCAATCGTCGGCGCGGCATCGGAAGCGAGCCAGGCGCGGCCATCGAGCAGGCGTTCCAGGTGTGCCAGGCTTTTGTTGACCTTCTCGACGGCCATTTCGCGCCAGATGGCCGCGCGCGCATCGCCTTCTGCCGCGCGCGACGCCTGGAAGGCGGGCATGAAGGCCGCGTGGAAGGTCGTGTGCAAAAACGAGAGCGCGCTGTTCAGGCGGTCGCAGGCGGGCGTGCCCTGCGCAAAGCCCAGGCCGCTGTCCGGCGCGCGGGCGGCGATATGCAGCAGGATCGCCATGCTTTCCAGCAGCGGCGTGCCCGCGTGCGTGAGCAGGGCCGGCGTCTGGCCCAGGGGATTGATGGCGAGAAAGGCCGGATGCTGCTTGCTGGCCGGGTCGCGCGCTTCGACGCGGGCCAGGCGATACGGCAAGCCGCTCCATTCGAGGGCGGCGATGGCGGCAAACGAGCAGCCGAACGGCACGCTGTAGATCAGGGTGGTTTCCATGCTGAAGCTCCATTCAGGTGAGGGAAGGGCAGTCTAATCGCGATGCTTACTATTTGGAAGAAGGCAGAATAATGTGGTATAGGTACATTTTTTATACCAGATAAGGATCGCCATGAAGGACAATGTCTCCGGCTGCGCAGTGGAAGAAGCCATGCGTTTGCTGGGCGGACGCTGGAGAGTGGTGCTGCTCAGCTATCTGATGGCGGGGCCGAAGCGCTTCAGCGAAATCCGCCGCGCCGTGCCGAATATCTCGCAGCGCATGCTGACCCTGGACTTGCGCGCGCTGGAAGAGGCGGGCTTGCTGACGCGCACGATCTATGCGGACGTGCCCGTCAAGGTCGAGTACCAACTGACGGACGAGGGCCTGCGCCTGCGCGAGCTGGTCGAGATGCTGCGTGCCATCGGCCTGCGCCTGCGCGGACAGGCGGACGGGGGCGGCGCCTTTCTCGCGCCCGATGCCGTGGATAGTTCTCTATAGGAACAGCTGTTTTTATGCAAAGTGTTAGACTGCCGGCCTTTGATCACTACTTTTGACACCATGCGCCTGACTACCCTCGCCCTGACCGCCGCCGCCCTGTTCGCCGCCTTGCCGGCCCAGGCCGCTACCATGCCCACGCTCGAACACATCCAGGCCGCCGTGCAGGCGGGCGTGGCCAAAACGCAAGCCAGGATGCAATCGTCGATACCGGTTCCCATTCCCGTCAAGGCCACCAGCCTGCAGGGTTGCCAGGATTCGCAGGAAGTGCCGGGCGAGGTGGTGTGTCTGATCGGCATGAGCGCCGGCATGCGCGACGGTTTTATGGTCTTGCCGCTACGTAACGATAACGGTACCTGGGTCGGCGTCGAGCGCAAGGATGCCAAGTTTGCGGGACCGTCGCCGGCCGAGGCGCAAGCGATGATACGCGCCTGGGCCAAGGAAGAAGTGGCGCGCAATCCGGAGGCGGCCAAGGACGTGCAGATGCAGGAAGCGCAAAGCACCATGCAGGTCAAGGCCGTCAACGAGTGCGACGTCAAGCGCAAGACGGGCTACCTTGTGTGCGATACGCAATTGAGCGTGCCGAGCCGCCCGGAAGGCATCAAGACGGAACTGACCTTCATGCTGGAAAACGCCGGCTGGCGCTACGTGCCGCGCTAAGCTGCCGGGCGCCACCCCGCTCGCCCAGCAGCCTGACATTCCTTTCTGCATAGCGCCAGCCCCACTTCGGGGCGTCTGGCGCTCACGCACTTCCCTCCTGCACGTCCAGCCTGCGTGGCGGCCCATGCGGCCGCCGGCAGGCATATCGCATCCCTCATCGGCACCAGACATACAGTTCAGCGTAGGCAATATGGCTGAATTGATATATTTGTTGATTCAATATTTTATGAAATGAAAATGATAGAATTGGTGATTATTTTTATTTATGTTGTGATTCTGCCATATAAAGCAATATATTTGGTGTAATCGTTATTTTTGGCGTATGATATTGATAATGCGCAAGTAAATGCTGCGATCTGAATGTCTGGAGAACCGCCGTGCTGAAAAAAATAACGAGTAGCGAACTGATGCTGGGAATGTATGTCGAACGTCTGGGCCGTTCCTGGCTCGATACCCCTTTCTGGACGCGTTCTTTCTTGCTGGAGTCGCCGGCTGACCTCGAGCGTATCCGCTCGGCACGCCTGTGCGAAGTGTGGATCGACACGACGCGCGGGCAGGCGCCGCAAGTCGCGCCGCCCGCCGTGCCTTCTGCCGCGCCGCCGGCCGCGGCAGGCGCTCCCGCGGCCGCGCCAGCGACGGTGCCCGCAAGCAAAACCGTCGCCGATCCGGGCCCGCCCCGCTCGCGCGAGGAGGAACTGGCGCGCGCCCGGCGCCAGATCGAACGCTCGCGCCAGGCCGTGCAGACGATGTTCGACGAGGTGCGCATGGGCAAGGCCTTGTCCGCGGCGCAAGCTTACGAACTGGTCGACGATATTGCCGCCTCGATGCAGCGCGGCGGCGACGTCCTGCTGGGCCTGGCGCGCCTGAAATCCGCCGACAATTACACGTATATGCACTCGGTGGCCGTGTGCGCGCTGATGACGGCGCTGGCCAGGGAGCTGGGCCTGGCGCCCGAGCAGGTGCGCTCGGCCGGCCTGGCGGGTTTGCTGCACGATATCGGCAAGATGGCCGTGCCGTCCGCCATCCTCAACAAGCCGGGCAGCCTGAGCGAAGCGGAATTTTCCTCCGTGCGCGCCCATCCGGCCGCCGGCCACCGCATGCTGCAGGAAGTGGGCGAGATCGATCCGGTAGCGCTCGACGTGTGCCTGCACCACCATGAAAAACTCGATGGCAGCGGCTACCCCAAGGGGCTGCGCAGCGAGGAAATCAGCCTGTTTGCGCGCATGGGCGCCATCTGCGACGTGTACGACGCGATCACCTCGAACCGGCCGTACAAGCAGGGCTGGTGCCCGGCCGATTCGCTGCGCCGCATGGCAGGCTGGCGCGGCGGGCACCTGGACGCGCAACTGTTTGCCGCCTTCGTCAAATGTCTGGGCATCTATCCGCTGGGCACCCTGGTGCGGCTGCAGTCGGAGCGCCTGGCCGTGGTGGTGGGACAGGCGCCGGGCAAGCCGCTGACCCAGCCCACCGTGCGCGTGTTTTTTTCCATCCGCGCCGGCACCTGCATCGTCCCGACTCTGCTCGACCTGGCCGCGCCGGGTTGCCAGGAGCGCATCGTTTCCACGGAAAGCGCAGCCCAGTGGCGCCTGCAGGACATCGACCGTTACTGGGCCGGCGAACCTGCCGTGGCATGACGGCCGGCAGGGCCGTAATAAAGTGCATTTTGTTAATAATAAAATATTAAAATAATGGTGCCAGTGCCGTGCCCGCTTTGCTGGCTTGCGACCGTTCCTTGTCCGCAAACCCGTCACCGTACGGGCTACTTTTGAGGATGTGACCATGCGACTCAATCTTCCCGTCAGCGATACCGAGATCACACTGAGCGATAGCGAGACCATCGTCTCGACTACTGACTTGCAAGGCAATATCACCTATGCCAACCCGTATTTCATCGCCGTCAGCGGTTACAGCGCGGAAGAATTGATCGGCGCGCCGCAAAACATCCTCCGGCATCCGGACATGCCGGCCGAAGCGTTCGCCGATTTCTGGGCGACCATCCGCTCGGGACGCTCGTGGAGCGGCATGGTGAAAAACCGCTGCAAGAGCGGCGATTATTACTGGGTGCTGGCGAACGTGACGCCGGTGGTCGAAGACGGCGTGGCCGTCGGCTACATGTCCGTGCGCACCAAGCCGACGCGCCAGCAAGTGGCGCAGGCGTCCGCCCTGTATGCGCGCATCAAGGCGGGGCAGGCCGACGGCATCGTCATCAGCCAGGGCGCGGCCGTACGCACGGGCTGGCTGGCCAGACTGGCGCGCTTGCGCGACCTGCCGCTGGCCCAGCGCATCGGCTGGAACCTGGGCTTGCTGAGCCTGGTATTACTGCTGCAACTGGCGTGGAATGCGGGCGCGTTGCCGGCTGCGGCCCACGGCTGGCTGACGGGCTTGTCCGTGCTGGCCTTGTGCGCGACCCTGTATTTCTGGCACAGCTTGCACCGCGCCGTGCTGCAACCGCTGCAGCGGGCGCGCCAGGCCTGCGACGTGATGGCGGGCGGCGACCTGACGGGCGAGCTCGACACCACGCGGCGCGACGAGATGGGACAGTTGCTGCGTTCCTTGCGCCAGTTGCGCGTAAACCTGCATTCCATCGTTGGCGACGTGCGCGGCAATTTCTTGCGCATCAGCATGGCCAGCCAGGAAATCGCCGCCGGCAATATGGATTTGTCCGGCCGCACGGAAGCGCAGGCCTCGGCCCTGCAGCAGACGGCGTCGAGCATGGAGCAGCTGGCGGCCACGGTGCAGCAAAATAGCGGCAACGCCGTGCAGGCCAGCGACATGGCGGGCAAGGTGCACGGCCTGGCCGGGCGCGGCGGCGAAATCGTCGGGCAGATGGTCCGCATGATGGAGGGCATTAACGTCTCGTCGAAGAAGATTGGCGACATCACGGGCATTATCGAAGGCATCGCTTTCCAGACGAATATTCTGGCCTTGAACGCGGCCGTCGAAGCGGCGCGCGCGGGCGACCAGGGGCGCGGTTTTGCCGTCGTGGCGGGCGAAGTGCGCAGCCTGGCCCATCGCAGCGCGGCGGCCGCCAAGGAAATCAAGCAATTGATCACGGCGTCGCTGGAGCAAGTGCAGGCGGGCGCGAAGCTGGCGCAGCAGGCGGGCGTCAGCAGCGCCGAAATGCTGGGCGCCGTGCAGGGCGTGCACGGCATCATGGAAGAGATCGCCTCGGCCTCGCGCGAGCAAAGCCATGGCATCGGCCAGGTCAATATGGCCGTCACGCAAATGGATGAAGTGACGCAACAGAACGCGGCGCTGGTCGAGGAATCGGCGGCCGCCTCCGCATCGCTGCAAGACCAGGCCTTGCAGCTGGAGCAAGCGATGGCCCTGTTCAAGCTGGAGCGGCGGCGCGGCGGCCCGCCCGCGCCCGCGCCGGAGCGCCGCGTTACAGCAGGCGCTCTGACAGCGCCTTGAAGGCAACCTTGGGCACGAGGAAGGCAAACGGCTTCGATACGGGCGGCAACTGCCCCAGCAAGCCGCAGTCGGCGCGCAAGGCTGTCAGCGCTTGCACTTGATCCACATCAACGGGCAAGTCGATTTCGCCGAAGACCAGCTTGCCGTTGCGCGGCACGTGCGCGATGGCCCCATCCTGGCAAGCGAGGAAAGCGACGGCGTCGCGCCAGTTGCCGAATAGCGCTTGCCAGTCGGCATCGAGGCCATGCGCCGCCGTGATGGCCGCCTGCACGTCGAGCGCCGGAGCGCTGCCGGCGCCGCTGGCAATGCTGCAGCGGGCCTGCGTGGCCGTGACGTCCAGCGCCATGCCGGCGGCCAGGTGCGTGGGCAGGATATCGCTGAACAGCCGCGTGCCCAGCGCATGCGGCAGGCTGGCCATGATGTTTTTCAAGAAATATACGCAAGGAACGGCCGGTGCGCCCGGCGGCGTATGGTCCAGGTACAGGCGCCAGTTGCTTTGCAGGGGAGACGGCAGCAACCGGCGCAGCGGGCCGAGCAGGGCAGGGCCGAAATGCCCATGGCGGTAGGTCAGCACGGTGAACGGCGTCTTGCCGTCGCGCTGCCACAGTGCCACGCCTGGCGGCAATAATGTCTGCGCGGCAGCGGCATCGACCAGCCAGCTCACGTAGACGACGTCGCGCACGTCGCTGCGCAGGGTCAGGAAGGGCAGGCGCGACATGACGGCCTGGCGCAGTTCGGCGAAATGCGTGCAGTTGGCGAGCGCGGCAAACAGGCGCCCCGGCCAGCCCGCGCGCGGGTGGCGGTAAGTGTTGTCTTGCAATTGGGAACTTTCGGGGAAAAAACTGAGAGGTAACACTCACGCAACAGCGCCCGTCCACATCATCGCGAGCGGCAGCGATGTGTGGCCGAGACGCGCAGCTGTGCTGGAGCACAGCGAGCATCGCAGGCCGCACAGGGCGCCGTGCAGCCGATGTGGGCGGGCGTCACTACTACTGCATGTGCCAGCCGTGGCTGACCACGATCGATTGGCCGCTCAGGGCGTTCGACGGGAAGGCGGCCAGGAAGATGGCCGTTTGCGCCACGTCCTGCGTGGTGGTGAATTCGCCGTCGATGGTGTCTTTCAGCATCACTTTCTTGATCACGTCTTCCTCGCTGATGTTCAGCTGGGCCGCCTGTTCGGGGATTTGCTTGTCGACCAGCGGCGTGCGCACGAAGCCGGGGCAGATGACGTTGGCGCGGATGCCGTCTTTCGCGCCTTCCTTGGCCACCACCTTGGCCAGGCCCAGCAAGCCGTGCTTGGCCGCCACGTAGGCGCTCTTGAATGGCGAGCCTTCGTGCGAGTGCACGGAACCCATGTAGATGATGGCGCCGCCGCGGCCCGCCTTGATCATTTCGCGCATGCAGGCGCGCGTGGTGAGGAAGGCGCCGTCCATGTGAATGGCCAGCATCTTTTTCCATTGGTCGAACGGGTAGTCGACGACGGGGCTGATGATCTGGATGCCCGCATTGCTGATCAGCACATCGATGCCGCCGAAGTGGGCCACGGCGTCCGCCACGCCCTTGTCGACCTGCTCTTCGCTGGAGACATCCATGGCGACGGCAAACGCCTGGCCGCCCGCTTGCTTGATTTCCTCGGCCGTCTTGCTGGCCGCTTCCAGGACCAGGTCGGCGATGACGACCTTGGCGCCCTGTTTTGCGTATTCGATGGCCATTTCCTTGCCGATGCCACTGGCGGCGCCGGTAATCAGTGCGACTTTGTCTTTGAGTTGCATATTAATCCTTTGCATTGCGGGTTGGAGTGATCGTGGGAAGTCAGACTTTGCCAGTATAGCCAGAAAACGCGTCAGGCATGGCCCGCGCACGCCTGTAAGCCGGCTTGCTTTTCCTGTAATTGCTGCAGGCGCCAGGCGCCGGGATTGGTGCCCGACCAGGTGCGGAACGCGTGGTTGAACGCGCTTTGTTCCTGGTAGCCGAGCAGGAAGGCGATGTCGACCAGCGACAGGTCCGGCTCGCGCAGATAGTCGCGCGCCAGGCCATAGCGGGCCTGATCCAGCAGGGCCTGGAAGCTGGTGCCCGCGTCGGCCAGCTTGCGCTGCAAGGTGCGCGGCGTGACGGCCAGTGCTGCGGCAACGGTGGCCAGCCGCGCCGAACCCTGACGCAAGCCTCCCACGATGGCCGCGTGCACCTGCGCATCGATGCCGGCGCCCGTGTCCGCTTCGGCCTCGCGCTGCGCCAGCAATTGTTCCGCATGCCGGCACAGCACGGGGTACAGGCTGACGTCCGCGTTCGGCACGGGCCAGTCCAGCAATTGCGCGTCGAAGGTGGCCGTGTTGGCGGGGGCGTTGAAGGCGGGCAGACTGCCCAGCACGCGCACGTATTCCTCGCGGTGCGCCGCATGGCGCAGCAAGTCGCCGCCGCCATCGTGGGTAAAGGCCAGCCGGGCCGGCGGCAGCGGCATGCCCGCCAGCCAGTCGCCGCACACGCGTATGCCGGCAAAGACGCTGTCGACCAGGTGCCGGCTGGCGCCCGGATAGCTGCTGGCCCAGCGGTAATGTGCGATGGCGCCGTCGCGCTGCAGGGTCGAGCGGCCCAGGTCGTGCGCCAGCCGTTCATAGCGGGCCGTCTGTTCCAGCGCCTGGCCCACGTTGCTGCAACTGAGCAGTATCAAGCCGTAGGCGCTGTAAGTGCCCATGCGCACGCGCTGGCCCACGTGCAGGCCGAAATGCGCGTCGCCCGCCAGCAGCGCGCCCGCATCGAGCAGGCGCACGTAGTCGCGTGCGGCCAAGCCCAAGCCAGGCGCGGACGCTTCCAGGCCGTGCGGCGCCACGCCGGCCGCCTGCGCCAGGGTGCCGCTATCGATGCCGTGGGCGCCGGCCGCTTCCAGCAGCGGCAGCAGATAGGCGCCGGCGACCCGGCCGTCAGTGCTTGTCATGATGGAACAATGCGATTGTCATGAAAAACCAATACCCTTCGTCTGTGGCGGCATATGCTATTGATCTAGCAAGAAAATCAGGCAAACACAGTATAGCAAGCCGTCGTGGCGCGCAACTGGCCGCAACACAGGGGATGTTCATGCAACGCTGGAATGGCTGGGGAGACGACAGCATCGTGTATGCGCTGGGCGAGGATGCGCTGGCTTTTTTGCGCGGGCGCCTGGGACCGGGCAGTCCCATCGCGGACGCCAGCTTCGACGACGCCTGCGCGCAGGTGCCCGCGTCGCGCCTGGCGCCGCATCCGCTGATCGACACCCAGCCTGCCACGCGCGTGCGTCATGCGCTCGGTCAAAGCCTGCCCGACTGGTTTAAATTACGCCACGGCCGCATCGGCGCGGTGCCCGACGGCGTGGCCTTTCCCGACAGCGCGCTGCAGGTGCGCCAACTGCTCGCGTATGCGCGTCAGGCGTGCGTGACCGTCATTCCCCATGGAGGCGGCACCAGCGTGGCCGGGCATTTGACGGTGGCGGCGGGGCCGCGCCCCGTGCTGTCGATCAGTCTCGTGCGCCTGTGCGCACTGGGCCACCTGGACCGCGAGGCGCAGCTGGCCACGTTCGGCGCGGGCGTGTATGGCCCCGATCTGGAGGCGCAGCTGCGCGCGCAGGGCTACACCCTGGGCCATTATCCGCAGTCGTTCGAGTATTCCACGTTGGGAGGCTGGATCGCCACGCGCTCGTCGGGCCAGCAATCGCTGCGCTATGGCCGCATCGAGCAGCTGTTCGCGGGCGGCGAGGTGGAAACCCCGTCCGGGACCTTGAGCATCCCCACGTTTCCCGCCTCGGCGGCCGGCATCGACCTGCGCGAAATGGTGCTCGGCTCCGAAGGGCGGCTGGGCATCGTGACGCAGGCCACCGTGCGCGTCTCGCCGTTGCCGCCGTATGAGGCGTTCCACGCCGTGTTTTTCGCCGACTGGGGCCAGGCGCAGGCGGCCGTGCGGACGCTGGCCCAGTCGCGCCTGTCCCTGTGCATGCTGCGCCTGTCGAACGCGGTCGAAACGCAAACCATGCTGACCCTGGCCGGCCATAAAAAACTCGTGGGACTGCTGGAACGCTACCTGTCGCTGCGCGGCTGCGGCGAAGGCAAGTGCATGCTGATGCTGGGCGTCAGCGGCGACGAGAAACCGGCGCGCGCGGCCCTGCGCGGGGCGCTGGCGCTGGCGCGGCGGCACGGGGGCGTGCACGTGGGGCGCCACATGGGCGACAAGTGGAAGCAGGGACGCTTTCGCAACGTCTACCTGCGCAACGGCGCGTGGGAACACGGCTATGTCATCGACACGGTGGAAACGGCTGTCGACTGGCCACGCGTGGCGCCCATGATGGCGGCGCTGGAGCAGGCGGGCGCCCGCGCGCTGGCGCAGCACGGCGAGCAGGTGCACGCGTACACGCATTTGTCGCACGTGTATGCGCAGGGCGCCAGCGTCTACACCACGTATGTGTATCGCTTGGCGTCCACGTATGAAGACAACATGGCGCGCTGGCGCAGTTTGAAAGACGCGGCCGGCGCCGCCATCGTCGCCAACGGCGGCACCATCAGCCACCAGCATGGCGTGGGCACGGACCACGCGCCGTGGCTGATGGCCGAAAAGGGAGAACTGGGCATCGCCGCCATGCGTGCGCTGCTGCGCCAGTTCGACCCGCAGGCCATGATGAATCCCGGCAAACTGCTGCCCGAGGCCGGAGGCCCATCGTGAACAGGGCGGATCTGCCCGGCGTCCTGGCGCGCGAGTGGGATGTGCTGATCGTCGGCGGCGGCATCACGGGCGCCGGCATCCTGCTGGAAGCGGCGCGGCGCGGCCTGGCGGCGCTGCTGGTGGAGCAGCGCGATTTCGCCTGGGGCACGTCGAGCCGGTCGTCAAAGCTGGTGCATGGGGGCTTGCGCTATCTGAAGCAGGGACAGTTCGCCATGACGCGCGAGTCGGTGCACGAGCGGGTAGCCTTGCTGGCGGATGCGGCCGGGCTGGTCGAGCCGCAAGGCTTCGCCTTCGGCGACTACGCGGGCAGGAAGCCGGGGCGGCGCCAGTTCATGCTGGGCCTGGCCATCTACGACGTGATGGCGGGCAAGCGCGCGCGCCGCTATGTCGATGCGTCTGACTTTGCCATGCTGGCGCCGCACGTCCGGCGCGACGGCCTGCAGGGCGGCATGCTGTACCAGGACGCCAAGACGGACGATGCGCGCCTGGTGCTGCGCGTGTTGCAGGAGGCACGGCGTCATGGCGGCGTGGCCGTCAATTACCTGGGCGTGGCGTCGCTGCTGCGCGAAGATGGCAAGGTCACCGGCGCCACCTTGAACGATGCGGTCGATGGCGCGACATTCACCACGCGTGCGCGCCTGGTGATCAGCGCCACGGGCGCCTGGGCCGACGGCTTGCGCGGCCAGGTGGGAGCGCCGCCGAAACTGCGGCCCCTGCGCGGCAGCCATCTGCTGCTGCCGGCCTGGCGCTTGCCGCTGGCGCAAGCCGTCAGCCTGATGCACCCGCACGATGGCCGCCCCGTCTTCGCCTATCCGTGGGAGGGCGTGACCCTGGTGGGCACCACCGATGTCGACCACGGCGCCAGCCTGGACCTGGAACCGGCCATCACGCGCGGCGAACTCGATTACCTGCTGGCGGCGCTGCGCTGGCAATTCCCGCAGCTGGCGCTGGGTGAAGACGACGTGCTGGCCACGTTTGCCGGCGTGCGCCCCGTGATCGACAGCGGCCGGCTTGACCCGTCGAAGGAAGCGCGCGAACATGCGCTATGGCTGGAAAACGGCTTGCTGACGGTGGCGGGCGGCAAACTGACGACGTTCCGCGTGATCGCCCTCGACGCCTTGCGGCGCGCCGCGCCGCTGCTGCCGGGCTGGCAGGCGGATTTGCGTCCGCTGCCGATTTTCGACGCCACGCCGCCCTTGTCGGGCAAGGCCTTGCTGCTCGACGGCGAGCAGCGCGAACGGCTGCTGGGCCGTCATGGTGCGGGGGCGCAGGCCCTGTGCGATGCGGCGCAGGACGGCGAACTCGAACCGATTCCCGGCACGCAGACGCTGTGGGCGCAGCTGCGCTGGGGCGCGCGCATGGAAGACGTGCAGCACCTGGACGACTTGCTGCTGCGGCGCACGCGCCTCGGTTTGCAGCTGGCCGGCGGCGCGCTTGCTATCATGCCGCGCCTGCGCGCCATCTGTCAGCATGAACTGGGGTGGAGTGATGCCCGCTGGGATGCGGAACAGCGGCGCTACCTGGCCTTGTGGCGCCGCCATTACAGCGTGCCGCAGGGCGATTGAAAAACCATAAAAAATAAACAAGAGGAGAGCATCATCGACACGACCCTGTTTGGCCAGCCCCTGGCGCTGGGCGACGCGCGCATCACCTACGACAGCCTGTCGCCGCTGGACCTGCGCCAGCCCATCGATACCCTCGTCGACGACCTGGGCGAAGACCTGCTGCAAATCACGTGCGCGAATGGCGACATTGTCGACGTGGGCTGGTATCCGGCCTGGAACGAACAGGGGCGCTTGCGCGTGGTGGCCGTGCGCGGCCAGGAATGGGAAGCGCCCGTCTTCAGCGCGCAGCCTGAAAAAGATCCGCAGGCGCTGCTGCAGGCGCTGCGCGCCGCGCTGGCCAGCCTGGCATAAGCCATGACCAGCGTCTCCGGCCAGGGGCCGTACATTCTTGCCATCGACAATGGCACGCAAAGCGTGCGCGCGCTGCTGTTCGACCGGGACGGGACACTGGCGGCGAAGGCGCAAGTGTTCCTGGAAGCGTATTACTCGGACCACCCCGGCTGGGCCGAGCATGACGCCGACGGTTACTGGCAAGCCGTGTGCGCGGCGTGCCAGCAGCTGTGGCGCAGCACGGACATCAATCAATCCTCGGTGGCCGGCGTGGCCGTGACGACGCAGCGCGGCACGGTGGTCAACGTGGACGAACACGGCGCGCCGCTGCGGCCCGCCATCACCTGGCTGGACCAGCGCAGCACGCGCGACATTCCCCCGCTGGCGCCGTGGTGGCGCGCCGCCTTCCGCGCCACGCGCCTCGACGGCACGATCACGTACTTCCGCCGCGAGGCCGAGATCAACTGGATCGCGGCGCACCAGCCCGACATCTGGCACCGCACGCACAAATTCCTGCTGCTGTCGGGCTTTTTGAATCACCGCCTGTGCGGAAAATATATCGATTCGACGGGCTCGCAGGTGGCGTACATCCCGTTCGACTACAAGCGCCATGCCTGGGCCGGGCGCTTCGACTGGAAGTGGCAGGCGCTGGCGATACGACGCTCGATGCTGCCGGAACTGGTGACGCCGGGCACGCGCATGGGCGCCATCACGGCGTCGGCCGCCGCGGCGACGGGCATCCCGGAGGGCACGCCCTTGCTGGCGGCGGCCGCCGACAAGGCGTGCGAAGTGCTGGGCGCCGGCTGCGTCGAACCGCACGTGGCGTGCCTGAGCTATGGCACCACGGCCACCATCAACACGACCAGCCGCAAATACGTGGAAGTGACGCGCTTCATCCCGCCGTACCCGGCCGCCATGCCGGGCGCCTACAGCACGGAAGTGCAGATTTTCCGCGGCTACTGGATGGTCAACTGGTTCAAGGAGCAGTTCGGCGACCGCGAACGGGCGGCGGCCGCTGAGGATGGCACGGGCTTGTCCGCCGAAGCGCTGTTCGACCGCCTGGTCGAGGCCGTGCCGCCCGGTTCCATGGGCCTCATGCTGCAGCCGTACTGGAGTCCCGGCATCAAGGTGCCGGGGCCGGAAGCGAAGGGCGCCATGATCGGCTTTGGCGACGTGCACACGCGCGCGCACATCTACCGCGCCATCCTCGAAGGCCTCGCGTATGCGCTGCGCGAAGGCAAGGAGCGCATCGAGCGGCGCAGCGGCGTCGCTATCACGGAGCTGCGCATCGCGGGCGGCGGCTCGCAAAGCGACGCGGCCATGCAGCTGACGGCCGACATCTTCGGCTTGCCGGCCGCGCGCGCCCACGTGTATGAAAGCTCGGGCCTGGGTGCGGCCGTCGCCGCCGCCGTGGGCCTGGGCTGGCATGCAAACTTTCCCGCCGCCGTGCAAGCGATGACGCGCAAGGGCAAGGTCTTCCAGCCCCATCCCGAGCACCGCAAAATCTATGAGCAGCTGTACCGGCGCGTGTACAGCAAGATGTATGCGCGGCTGCAACCGCTGTACCGCGAGATCGCCGACATCACCGGCTATCCGGAATAACTACGCCTTCAATGCTATTGCGAATCATTCTCATCCAGTATATGATGTGTTCCGCATTTCACCAAGGCAACGTATCCCGGTGACTGCAGTGCGCCGCCGGCCATGCGCCGGCGGCGTGTCCGCGCGGGCAGGGTTCCGCCGCAACGCTTCCGTCAACGCCGCCGCTTGATCGTGCACCGCCTGTCCTCTGCCCAGCGTTTTTCATTCCACAAGCATGAAGCAGCAAACTCAGGCAAGGATAGCGATGAAGAGCAGCAAACAACGATTGACCCCGCTGGCCGCCGCGCTGGCGCTGGCATTGGGCGGCGCGCACGGCCATGCGTGGGCGGCGGCGATGGCCGACAAGGCCGAGAAGGCTGGCGCCGTGCAGATGCCCGCCATCAGCGTGTTTGGCGACGCCATCAGCGCCGGCACGGCCGGACGCTCGTATATCACCAGCGCCGACATCGAACGCCAGCAGGCCGACAATGTCGCGTCCTTGCTCGACACCTTGCCCGGCGTGGACCTGGCCGGCACGGCCCGTCCCAGCGGCCAGAGCCTCAATATCTGGGGCTTCAACAAAGTGCAGGACGTGAAGGTCATCCTCGACGGCGTGCCCAAGGGTTTTGAAAAATACCGCCAGGGTTCCATCTTCATCGAGCCGGAACTGATCAAGCAGATCGAAGTGAACAAGGGCGCGCATACGAGCTTGTATGGCAATGGCGGCTTCGGCGGCGTCATCACGGTCGAGACCAAGGATGCGCAGGACTTGCTCGAAGGCGGCGAGAGCGTGGGCGCCATGCTCAAGTACTCGCGCCACTCGAACAATGCAGAAAACGACGCCACCGTGGCCGTCTACGGCCGCACCGAAGACGGCCGCTTCGACGCGATGGCCTTCACCACGCGGCGCAAGTCCGACGATTTGCGCAAGCCGGACGGCAAGCCATTCCGCTTTTCCGCCATCGATGCGCCATCGAGCCTGGCCAAGCTGAATATCCGGCTGACGCCGGAGCAGCTGCTGACCCTGACGGCGATGAAGAGCGGCAGTTCGGGCTGGGGCCCGTTCGCCGCCATGGGCGAGGACGTGCCCACGCCGACCGAGGTGGAAATCAAAAAATATGGACTGGAAGAGGCGTGGCAGCGCAAGGCCGTCTACCGCGACCAGGACGACGATACGTATTCCGTGAAGTGGCAGTACGCGCCGCAAGATAATCCATGGATCAAGCTGACGGCCAGCGCCGGCTATTCGCACACGGACCAGCATGACAAGCGCCTGCCATCGGCTTCACCGGGTTCCTACCTGGGCTCTCTGGGCAACGAGAGCTGGGCCTCGTACGTGGACCGCATCGCGGAAGTGCGCAACGAAAGCGTGTTTGCGACGGGCGCCGTGTCGCACGTGCTGCAAACGGGCCTGCAATGGCACAAGAATGTGCGCGACACCCTGATGTACTACCCGTCGTCGACGGCGTTGAAGGACCCCAGCTACAACTACGGCTACTTCCAGCCCTACTACATGCCGGCCGGGCGCCAGGAAACCACGGGCCTGTATCTGCAGGATGCGATGACGTATGGCGACCTGACGCTGACGGCGGCGCTTCGCCACGACCGGGTCGTCTCCGAGGGCGTGCCGAACAAGGCGCCGCGCTACAACAGTCCGCTGGCGGCGGCCGGCCACGACTTCAGCGAAAAGGCGCACGAAGACTGGTCGCCCCGTCTGGGCCTGTTCTGGAAGGCGTCCGGCACGCTGGCCTTGTTCGGCGACTTGAGCCGGACCTGGCGCGCGCCCACGATCGACGAGATGTATTCGAACGAATACTATGTGTCGGCTAGACAGGGTTCATCGACGCCGGGCACCAGCCGCGACCTGGCTGTCGAGCGCGTGACGGCCGTGCGCGCGGGCGCCATGCTGCACCGCCAGAACGTGTTCATGGAGCGCGACGACGCGCAGTTGCGCCTGACGGTCTACCGCAACAAGGTCAGCGACAATATCGGCCCGCGCCTGGGCGTGCTGGTCGAAGGCTACGAGCCGGGCTCGGGCAAGGTGCCGCCGGCGCTGTCCGACTACCGCAACCTGGCCGGTTTCCATACGCAGGGCGTGGAAGTGGAGTCCTACTACAATTCACCGCGCCTGTTTGCCAGCGCCTCGCTGTCGAAGCAGCGCGGCACGCGCACCGGTTCCCAGCGCGACCCGTGGGGCCGGGACGAACCCGTGTCGACCATCGCGCCCGATAAATTGATGGCGGGGCTGGGCTGGCGCATGCCCGACCTTGGCGCCAGCATGGGCTGGCAGGGCCGCTTCGTGGCGAAGCAGGAGCGCGTCCTGCCGGTGGGGAACGTGTACCGCCTGCCGCCGTCGAAAGGCTATGCGCTGCATACCCTGTTCGCGTCATGGAATGGCAGGCAGGGCGTGTGGCGCGGCACGGAGGTGCGGCTGACGGTCGATAATGTCTTCAACCGCAATTACATGCCCTACCTGAGCGAAGCGGTCACCGGCGTGGGACGCAATGCGAAGTTGAGCGTGTCGAGAAAATTTTGATTCGCTTTGAGAACGGCGGGCCGGAGACGCGGGCCTGAGAAAATGCCGATGGCGGCGTTGCAGCTCCTTGCCGTACTGGCGTATTGTCTGCGTCGCTGCGCCTTGCCCTCGACATTTTTCAGGCCCGCTTGGCCCGGAGTGCCTTTGCATCGGGCGTGGGCCTACCCTTGGTTCGCGACATGTTTCGTTGAATTTCCCTGTTAACGCAGTACGATCGCCTTGACCGTTTCCCAGGCCGTGCTGCCCGAGTGCGTGGCGCGGACCTGGTTGCGGCCCGCTTCCTTGGCCACGTACAGGGCGCGGTCGGCGGCGACGAACAGCGCTTCGCGGTCGTCCAGCTGGTGCGGGCGGATGGTCGCCACGCCGATGCTGACGGTGATCCACGGCGAGGTGGTGGAGCGCGGGTGCGGCAGTCGCAGTGCTTCGATGCTGGCGCGGATGGCCTCGGCCAGGTGCAGGGCGCTGGCCGCGTCCGTATCGGCAAACAGCAGGACGAATTCCTCGCCGCCGTAGCGCGCCGCCAGGTCGCCGGAGCGGCTGGCATGCGCATCGATGGCTTGCGCCACCTGCTGCAGGCAGCTGTCACCGGCCGGGTGGCCCAGGCTGTCGTTGTACAGCTTGAAGTGGTCGACGTCGAGCACCACCAGCGACAGGGCGCCGCCGCCGCGCACGGCGCGCTGCCACTCTTTTTCCAGGAAGCTGTCGAAATGCCGGCGGTTGGCTATTTGGGTCAGCGGATCGAGATAGGCGGCGCGCTGCAGCGCGTCTTCCGACTGCTTGTGGTGTGTGATGTCGTGCAGCAGGCCGATATACAGGGGCTGGCGCAGATACATGGGCGTCAGGGTCAGGTCCATGCTCAGCGCCGCGCCGTTGCGGTGGCGGATCGCCACTTCGCGCGTACCGTGGTTGTGCGCCTTTTCCGGATTGGCCGCGTGCATGGCGAAGTAGTCGAGGTATTCCTGCGTCACGAGGGGGCTGAGCAGCTCGCCGATGAAGCGCCCGGCCAGTTCGTTTTCGCGGTAGCCCAGGTATTGGTCGCAGGCCGGGTTGGTGTACTGGATGCGCCCGTTCGCCTCGATGATCAGCAAGCCCTCGGCCATGTTGTTGACGATGGTGCGCAGGCGCTCGGCCTGTTCCTGCTGGGTTTCATTGTTGCTGCGGATTTGCAGTTGGGCGCGCACGCGCGCGCGCACTTCGGCCATGCGCAGCGGCTTGCTGATGTAATCGACGGCGCCGCAGTCGAAGCCGGCCACCACGTCTTCCGTTTCCGTCCTGGCGCTCATGAAGATGACGGGGATGCGCTGCGTCAGCGGATGCTGCTTGAGGCGGCGGCACGTCTCGATGCCGTCCATGTCCGGCATCATCACGTCGAGCAGGATCAGGTCGGGCTGGGCGCGTTGGGCGATCGCCAGCCCCCGCTCGCCGGACGTGGCAACATAGGTTTGATAACCCTGTTCGCTCATCAGCTTGCGCAGCAGCTCAAGGTTGGCCGGCGCATCGTCGACAATCAAAATGGCGGCTTCATGCCGCTGGGAATGCTCCACACTGCCTGGACTCATTGCTTCCGGCCTTCTCGATGTACTTTGCGCTGCCAGCGTTTGCTGCATTTTCGGTGATGCTGACCGGGTTCAAATCTGATGCAGCGGTCAAATCATACCGCCTCGCCAATTTTTTGGGTGAAAAAATCGATGCTGCGCGAGGCGTGAAAATATTATTTTTATGATATTTTTAAAAATAAATAAACGCAGTTGCTATCGTGAAAGCTGTTTTTAAACGGAAAAGATGCGTGCCCGGTGGCGCCGGGGCAGCGGGGGACACGCCCCGCAGTTGCGGGGCGTGGAGAGTGCGATTACATTTTTGCGGCGATCAGTTTGCCCAGGATGGCGATGCCTTCTCGGATGCGTTCCGGCGGCACCGTCACGAACGACAGGCGCAAGGTGTGCGTGTCCGGCGTGTTGGCATAGAACGGCGCGCCCGGCACGAAGGCGACCTTGTTGGCGATGGCTTCATCGAGCAGTTTCATCGCATCGATATGTTTCGGCAGGGTGACCCAGATGAACATGCCGCCTTCCGGCTTCGTCCAGGTGACGCCGGCCGGGAAGTGCTCTTCCAGCGCCGACAGCATGGCCTGGCACTGGTTGCCGTACAGGCTGCGGATGCTGGGGATATGCCGCTCCAGGAAACCATCTTTGATCACTTCATGCACGACCATCTGCGTCAGCTGCGAGGTGTGCAGGTCGGCCGCCTGCTTGGCCAGTTCCAGGCGGCGTACCAGCGGCATCGGCGCCACCACGTAGCCGAGGCGGATGCCGGGCGTGAGCACTTTCGAAAACGAGCCCATGTAGATGACGCCGTCCGGATTCATGTTGATCATCTTCGGATACGGCTCGCCGCTGTAGCTCAGGGCGCCGTACGGATCATCCTCGATCAGCGGCAGGCCGTGGCGGGCGCAGGTTTCCACCAGTTCCACGCGGCGCGCCACGGACAGGCTGCGGCCCGTCGGGTTCTGGAAGTTCGGCAGCGCGTACAACAGGCGCGCGCCATCGGCGACGGGATCGATCGACGACGGCACCAGGCCTTCGTCATCGGTGTCGACGGACACGAATTCGGGACGGTAGACGGAAAACGCCTGCAGGGCGCCCAGGTAGCTGGGGGTTTCCACCAGCACGCGGCTGCCTTCGTCGATCAGGACCTTGCCCAGCAAGTCCAGCGCCTGCTGCGAGCCGGACGTCATCAGCACTTGCTCGGGCAGGATGGTGCTGCCATTGCCGGAGAGCGAGTCGGCGATCCACTGGCGCAGCGGCAGGTAGCCGTCGGTGGGGCCGTATTGCAGGGCCACCTTGCCATTGTTCGACAGGACCTTGTCGAAGGCGGTCTTCATTTCTTCCACGGGGAAGGTGGCGGGCGAGGGCAGGCCGCCGGCAAACGAGATGATCTCGGGACGCTGCGTGATCTTCAGGATTTCGCGGATGAACGAGCTTTGCAGCTGTTCCGCGCGTTCGGCAAAGCGCCATTGGATCGGATTCGGATTTTCAATTTTCATACGAGTCTCACAGAAGATGCCGAGCTGCGCCGGCTGGATTTGTTGGCCCGCTTGTGGCGGTGCGTGCGCAAGCGGCGCCGGATAGGCGTCGCCATGGTGCTGCGGTATTGTACGGCTTGCACGCCGCCGTGCCCATGCGCACGCGCAACGGCGTTGCAAATGGGCGTCAGGGAAGCTTACTTCAGCTTGCGTCCGATGCCCACGACGGCGATCACGGCGCCGGCAAACAGCAGGCTTTCGCCCGTCAATGGCTCATTCAGCAGCACGGCCGCGCCCACCAGGGAGAGGAAAGGCTGCAGCAGCTGCGTCTGTCCCACGCGCGCCACGCCGCCCAGCGCCATGCCCCGGTACCAGAAAAAGAAGCCGATAAACATGGAAAACACGGAGATGTAGGCAAAACCCAGCCAGGCCACGCTGCTGGCCTGCGCCATCAGCGCGCGTTGCGGCCAGGCGTTCCACAGCGTCACGGGCAAGACAAAAGGCACGGCCAGCAGCAGCGCCCAGGAAATCACATGCTGGCCCGGCATCGTTTGCGCCAGGCGCCCGCCTTCGGCATAGCCGAGTGCGGCCAGCAGCACGGCGGCAAAGATCAGCCAGTCGGCCAGGTGGAAGCTGCCGCCACCCTGGCGCAACGCGAACGCCACCACTAATAGCGTGCCGAGCAGGGCCATCAGCCAGAACCCTGCGGAAGGGCGCTCCTTGCCGCGCAGCACGGCAAATACGGCAGTGGCCAGCGGCAGGATGCCCACCAGCACGGCGCCGTGCGAGGCGGGCAGGCTGCGCATGGCGATCGACGTCAGCCAGGGAAAGCCCAGCACGCAGCCCAGCGACACGAGCGCCAGCGGCAGCCATTGTTCGCGGCGCGGCAACGGCGCGCGCTGGTGCCACAGCCACAGGCCGGCCAGGCCGGCGGCCACCAGGGCGCGGCCCAGGGCGACAAAGGTGGGATCGAGTTCGGCGACGGCCATGCGCGTAAAAGGCAGGGTCAGGCTGAAGAGGGCGACGGCGATGAGGCCCAGCAGCAGGCCTTTGCGGTCGGCGCCGAGGCGGGGAGGATGGCTGGCGGGGGCGGTACTGGTAGTCGATGGCATGTTTTTCCTGATACTGGCTGATAGGTGTGCGGGGTGCGCGGCAGGCGTGGATTAATTTCTGCCGTACTGCTATCCTAGGGTGCAATAGCAATACAGTACAAATACACTTTCACGCATAATTTCACATACTGTCATGGCCATATGAGCAATACACTTCCTTTGCTGTCGCGCGCCTCGGGCGAAACCCTGATCGACCAGATCGCGCGCTCGCTGGCGGCGCGCATCGACGACAAGCTGCTGCGCGGCGGCGCGCGCATGCCTTCGATCCGCCAGTGCGCCGCCAGCCTGGATGTGTCGTGCGCCACGGTGGTGGCCAGCTACGACAAGCTGGTGGCGCGCGGCTACCTGGAATCGCGGCGCGGCGCCGGCTTTTTCGTGCGCGAGCGCTCGCCGCTGAACACGCCGGCGCCGCCCCCTGGCGCGCAGGACACGGCGGCGCAGCCGATGGATGTCGTTTGGCTGATCCGAAACATGTTCCGCCAGACGCCGGTCATCCCCGCGCCCGGCACCGGCATGCTGCCCGCCGAGTGGCTCGATGGCGACCTGGTGGCGCGCGCCCTGCGCGATGTCAGCCGCCAGCCGGGCAGCCTGCTGCTCGGTTACGGATCGCCGCAGGGATTCCTGCCGCTGCGCCAGCAGTTGCAGCTGAAACTGGCGGGCCTGGAAATCGCCTGTCCGCCCGAGCAGATCGTCACCACGGTGGGCGTGATGCAGGCGCTGGACCTGGTGGCGCGCGAGTTTGCCCGTCCCGGCGACACCATTTTCGTCGACGATCCCGCGTATTGGCTGATGTTTGGCGCCTTTGCCGCCATGGGCATGCAGGTCATCGGCATCCCGCGCCTGGGTGACGGCCCCGATATCGCCGTGCTGGCCGAGCTGGCGGCCCTGCACCGGCCCAAGCTGTACGTGATCAATTCGGTTCTGCACAACCCCAGCTCGACGTCGCTGTCGGCGGCCAAGGCGTTTCAGGTGCTGCGCCTGGCCGAACAACACGATTTCCTCGTCGTCGAAGACGATATCTATTGCGACATGCATCCCGGCGGCGAGGTGCAGCCGGCCACCCGCCTGGCCGCGCTGGACCAGCTGCGCCGCGTGATTTACCTGGGCGGCTTTTCCAAGAGCCTGTCGGCCAACCTGCGCGTGGGCTTCATCGCCACCTCGCCGGAATGGGCGCAGCGCCTGGCCGACCGCAAGATGCTCGCCACCCTGACCACCAGCGACATCGGCGAGCGCGTGGTGTATAAAATCCTCTCGCAAGGTCTGTACCGCAAGCATGCGGAACGGCTGCGCGCGCGGCTCGACAAGGTGCGCGAGGGCACGTACCGCCGCGCCGAGCGGGCCGGCCTGCGTTTCGATCCCGCGCCGGCCGGCATGTTCATCTGGGCCGATGCGGGCTGCGACACGAATGTGCTGGCCGAAAAGGCGCTGGCCGAAGGCCTGGTGCTGGGGCCGGGCAGCCTGTTTTCGCCGCGCCAGCTGCCGTCGACCCGCATGCGCCTGAACCTGGCCACGGTGCAGGACGAGCGCGTCTGGGATTTTTTCGCGCGCGCACTGGGCTAAAACTGCACATTTGCCGGGGGCTCTTGAAATCGCTTGTACCATCCCCAACTCCGTAGAATCCGTCCCATCCACAAGACTATGAGGTAAAAATGGCTGTCTCCGAAAAGCAAACCCTGGGTTTTCAGACCGAAGTGAAGCAAATGCTGCACCTGATGATCCATTCCCTGTACTCGAACAAGGAAATCTTCCTGCGCGAATTGATCTCGAACGCGTCCGACGCGGCCGACAAATTGCGCTTCGAAGCGATCGATAACGACGCCCTGTACGGCAACGATCACGAATTGAAGATCAAGGTCAGCTTCGACAAGGATGCGCGCACCATCACCATTTCCGACAACGGCATCGGCATGACCCGCGACGAGGCGATCTCGCACCTGGGCACCATCGCCAAGTCGGGCACCAAGGAATTCTTCGGCAAGCTGTCGGGCGATCAGCAGCAGGACGCGGCCCTGATCGGCCAGTTCGGCGTGGGCTTCTATTCCGGCTTCATCGTCGCCGACAAGATCACCGTCGAAACGCGCCGCGCCGGCGTGGACGCTTCCGAAGGCGTGCGCTGGGAGTCGGCGGGCGAAGGCGATTACAGCATCGAATCGATCGACAAGCCGTCGCGCGGCACGGACATCATCCTGCACCTGCGCGAAGGCGAGGACGAATTGCTGTCGAGCTGGAAGATCAAGTCCATCATCCGCAAAT
Organism: Janthinobacterium sp. BJB304; assembly: GCF_002735765.1. Lineage (NCBI taxonomy): Bacteria > Pseudomonadati > Pseudomonadota > Betaproteobacteria > Burkholderiales > Oxalobacteraceae > Janthinobacterium > Janthinobacterium sp. BJB304. The sequence goes on along the minus strand of NZ_PDZN01000016.1, from coordinate 39,830 downwards.
ACTCGGACCATATCTCGCTGCCGATCGTGATGCAGAAGGAAGAGTGGGACGACGAGAAAAAAGAAACCGTCCTGAAGGACGAATTCGAAACCGTCAACCAGGCCAGCGCCCTGTGGGCTCGCAACAAGGCCGACATCACGCCGGAACAGTACGACGAATTCTACAAGCACGTGTCGCACGACTTCCAGTCGCCGCTGACGCACACGCACAACCGCGTGGAAGGCCGCAGCGAGTACACGCAGCTGCTGTACATCCCGGCCAAGGCGCCGTTCGACATGTGGGACCGCAACAAGCGCGGCGGCATCAAGCTGTACGTCAAGCGCGTCTTCATCATGGACGATGCCGAGCAGCTGATGCCGACCTACCTGCGCTTCGTGCGCGGGGTGATCGACTCGGCCGACCTGCCGCTGAACGTGTCGCGTGAAATCCTGCAGGAGTCGCGCGACGTCAAGGTCATCCGCGAAGGCTCGACCAAGCGCGTGCTGGGCATGCTGGAAGAACTGGCGAACGCGGACGAGCAAGAGAAGAAGGACAAGTACGCCATCTTCTGGAAGGAATTCGGCCAGGTGCTGAAAGAGGGCATCGGCGAGGACGCGGCCAACAAGGAGCGCCTGGCCAAGCTGCTGCGCTTTGCCTCGACGGCCAACGACAGCGACGAGCAAATCACTTCGTTCGCCGACTACGTGGCGCGTATGAAGGAAGGCCAGGACAAGATCTATTACGTCACGGCTGACAACTACGCCGCCGCCAAGAACAGCCCGCACCTGGAAATCTTCCGCAAGAAGGGCGTCGAAGTGCTGCTGCTGACGGACCGCGTCGATGAATGGATGCTGTCCTTCCTGCAGGATTTCGAAGGCAAGGAACTGGTCTCCGTCGCCAAGGGCGGCCTGGACCTGGGCGCGCTGGAAGACGAGGCGGAAAAGAAAGAGCACGAAGAAACGGAAACCTCGTACGCCGACCTGGTGGGCAAGATGAAGACCGTGCTGGCCGACAAGGCCAAGGACGTGCGCGTGACATTCCGTCTGACCGATTCGCCAGCCTGCCTGGTGGCCGATGAAAACGAATTGTCGGGCAACCTGCTGCGCATGCTGAAGGCGGCGGGTCAGAGCGCGCCGGAATCGAAGCCGATTTTGGAAATCAACCCGAACCACCCGCTGGTGACGCGTCTGAAATACGAGGACGCGGAAGGTGGCAAGTTCGGCGACTGGGCCAACATCCTGTTCGACCAGGCCATGCTGGCCGAAGGCGGCTCGCTGGCCGATCCGGCCAGTTTCGTCAAGCGCCTGAACGAGTTGCTGCTCAATACGGCGAAGTAATCGCTTAGCTGCAAACGTCATCAAGCCGGCCTTTTCTGCACGAAAGGGCCGGCTTTTTTTATGCTACAGTGCGCGATTATTTTATTTTATGGAAATAGCAATGGCGCATTGCCCGGCATGTGACAGTTCCAATATTCAACGTCTCTCCATGGTGCATGCCTCCGGCATTTCCGGCACCTCTACCCATATCTCGGGCAGGATCGATGGTGATTTCATCCACGGTCATGCGCATACGCGCAGCCAGACCTTGTTGTCGCGCCAGGCCGCCGGGCCGACGATGCAGACCCACCAGAAAGTGGGGCTGATCGTGTTGGGCGTGATCATTTTTGTCATCGCCGCCGTCATCTTTTACCAGGCTGGCGCAAATGGCCTGTTCTGGATCTTCGTAGCAGGGGGTGTCGTCTCCGTCGCCTTGTCGCAAACGTCCTTCGTCGCCAATTGGGACAAGGAGGCCGCCGCCTTGCAGGATAAATATGCGCGTACCTTCATGTGCCATGCCTGCGGCCACCGCTTCATTCCTGTACTGAAGCAACCGTGAAAATCCGCCTGATGGCCGGCCTGGGCGCGCATGCGCTGGGCTGCCTGCTGTTTATTGTGTTGAGCTGGCTGGGGTTTTATTTGTACACGCAGCTGTTCGGCAGCCTCGGCTCGCGCGGCGTGGCGGGCGGCCTGGCCTTGCTGCTGGTGTTTTACGTGTATGCGGGCACGAATCTGCTGCTGGCACTGCTGCCGCCCGGCAGGGTGAAACCGCTGCTGTGCGGCTTGCTGGGCGCGGCCGTGCTGGCGTATCTGCTGCCCCAGCATCCGCTGCGGGCCATCTACTTCAGCGTGCTGGCGGGCGGCTTGAGCTGGCTGGCCGTGCTGGCCAGCGCGCGTTTAAGCGGATACCTGCGCGGCTGACAGGCCCGTAATGAAAGCGGCGACAGCGACGGCGGCCGCTTCCGGCGCCGCCTGCAGCAGCATGTGCGGCGCGGCGATGTCGACCAGCTGCGCGCCCGCTGCCTGCCGCAGTATCTGCACGGCGTTCGCCGGCGGCACCAGGCGGTCATGGCGGGCGCGCAGATACAGCACGGGCAGGCTGCCGCGCGCGAAGCTGCGCGAGGCGTCGATTTCCAGCACGGCGCGCAGGCGCTGGCGCAGCACGCTGGGCGGCACTTGCGCGAGTGCCGCCGCCAGTTCCGCCTGCAGGGCCGGCGTCGCATACGGCGCCAGCAGCGCCTGGCGCAGGGCGAAGCCGGGCAGGGTGCCAAAGGGCACCAGGCCGAGCAGGTGGCGCAGGGGCGCGAGCATCGGGCGCGGATTGCGCACGAACGAACAGCACAGGATCAGGGCTTGCATGCCGGGCGGCGGATCGGCGCGCAAAGCTGACCCCAGCGGTCCCGAAAACGATTCGGCCAGCACGATGAAAGGGCGGTCCTGCGGCAAGCGCGCGCGCACGAATGCTTCCAGCGCCGCGTAATCGAGCGGCGCGGCCGGGTAGGCGATGGCCTGGGTGTCGATGGCGCTCTGCGCGCGCAAGGCGGCGTCAAAACGGTGGAAGAGCCGTGCCGTGCCATCCATGCCGGGCAGGAGGACAAGCAGTGTCGAGGCGTGGGGTGGTGTCGTCATTGCTGCCATCATAACAGCCGCACCGGCGCACCTGCCGTCCGCCTGCCGCACGGCATGGGGACTGGCGCCATGCTAGAATCGCCGGCGCGCCATGTGTGGCCAGTGGCCACTGGTAGCGGCAAAATCCCCCGACAGACAGAATCATGCATATCATCTTTTCGAATTACCGCACCCTGGGCGGCGCCTTGCTGGCGGCGGCCTGCCTCCTTTCCCAGCCTGCCCGCGCCACGGCGGCGCCCTTGGCACCGGCCGGGAAAAGCCTGTCGTCCCTGCTGGCCGGCGGTCCCTTGCCGCGCCTGAGCGAAGACTCGCAAGTGCGCGCGGCCCTGTTCGATTTCTTCGGTTACGCGCGCGGCAGCTACACGGAAAACGATGAATTGCTGCTGGCGCAGGCGCTCGAAGCGATCAGCGAAAAGCGCGACGCCACGCGCGCCGTGCTGGCCGATGGCCGCCAGTTGCTGGCGTCGATGAACGACCGCAAGCAGGGCCGCGAACGGGGCGCCATGCTGCTTGACAAGCGCGGCGTCATCATCGCCTTTGGCCTGGTGAACGGACATTGCCGCCTGGAGGGGCAGCCGCTGGCGAAAGTCTGCAATCCCGATCCGAATGCCGTGCTGACGGTATTCCACCGCAAGGGCATGCTGGTCGGGGATGCTGCACCCCTGCTGGCCTGGGCCCGGCAATTGCCGCCCATGCTGGCGCTGATCGCGGGCGACAAGGAAGCGGGCGCCGATGGGCAGAAGATCGCCAGCGTCGAATACGTGCTGGCGCAGCCGGCCCTGCCGGGCTGGAACCGCGCCCAGCTGCCGCCCGCGTATCCGCCGGCGCTGCTGCCGCTGCTGCTCGATAAATCCACGGTGCTGACGTCGGCCGGCGCCGGCGTGTTTGCCTATCCGCTCACGCTCAAGGGCAAGAAGCAGAATAATGTGCTGGACCATGCGGAAGGCCGCCCGCCGCGCGACCTGGAAGTGGCACTGCGCAGCTATGCCAGTTTCGACACGGTGGTCGAGCGCTACCGCCAGCTGGCCAAGGGCGCCAGGCTGCAGCGCAACGAGCGCACGGCCTACCTCGATGGCGACATGGGGCAGGGCAGCTACCGCGTCTACATCCGCAATACGGGCGCGGACGGCGTGATGATCGACGTGGCGCTGTGGCAGCGCAGGCTGGCGGCCAGCCGCTGATTTCAGCGTCGCTTTTAGGGTGCTGAGGTGTAGCCTAGCTCCGCCAACCGCGCGGCGATGGCGTCGTCGCGCGTTTTCCTGCCGGTGCGCAGGCGCGCATGCGTCAGGGATGCGGGCAAGCCATGCGCCAGCAACGCGTCGATGTCGAGCATGGTCTCGGATGCCGACAACTGGCGCAGGGCGGGCAGGATAGCCAGGCCGGGCAGGCTGTCGAGCGTCTTGCAGGTGTGCAAGTTCAGGCGTTCGAGCACGGAATTGGCCCCCAGCGCGATCTGCCGCAGCTTGATCTGGTCTTCCACCCATAGCGCCTGCAACAGCGGGAAACGGCCGATATCGCCCAGCGTTTCCAGCCCGCGCACGCGTATCACTTCCAGTTTTCTCAGCAGCGGCGCCTCGATGTGTGCGAGCGATTCGCGGCCGCCCAGTTGCAACAGCAGCCTGTCCAGGCGGCTCATCTCCGAGATGAAATCCAGCGGCACGGTGTTCTTGATGCGGTACAGCGACAGGTCATGCAGCGCCGGCAGGCTGGCCAGGGTCTCGATATGCTGGCTGTGGCCTTCGATGACGAGGCTGGCCAGGTGCGCATACTGGCGCAGGGGCGCCAGGTCGATATTGTTCCTGGCCGATTCGCCCAGGTTCAGGTATTCGAGGGCGCGCAAATTGTCCAGTTGCAGGATGTCGCCTTGCGCCAGCTCGTACACGCCCAGGCTCAGACGCTTCAGGTGCCGCAGTTCGCCCAGCGCTTCCAGATGGATGGCTTGCCGGTGGCAATCGATGGACAGGCTGGCCACATGCGGCAGCGCGCGCAGGATGCGGGCATCGAACACCCTCGGGTCGTAGCCGTAGATGCGGATGGTCAGCGCCGTGCCGCAAGTGGCGGCCAGGGCGTCGAGGTCGGCCAGCAGCGGCGCTGGCTCGGCCAGGGTATTGAACTGCACCAGCACCTCTTGGCCGCCCGCGATAGCGGCGCGGATCGCCCCGGCATCGATGCGCTCGGGATTCTGGATGCGCTGCGGCTGTCTTGCTTGCGTCATCGTCACAGTCCTATCGGGTAGTCGACTTTCCTGGGAGGAGGGCAGCCTTCCGGTCCCGGGAACGTCTGCTTGCCCGTGTCGTCGTAGCGCTTGCCGCACTCGACGAGCACGCGCTTGCGGAAGGTGTAGATGCTGGCCACCTTGCCGTTCGGGTGGTAGCAGATATTGTCGCCATCGCGGTCGGCAGAAGCGTAGCTGATCATGGTCTGGCCGTTGACCGTGCGCGTGCTGTGGCCGCTGCGCGGCTCCGTGCATTTGAGCTGGCCGCTTTCATAGTATGCGTTGACGACGGAGGTGTCGGCGGCGCGGTCGACCAGCAGTTCATCCTTGCGCTTGCCGTTCGGGTAGTTCGAATAGCCTTCCTGGCGCTGGCCGTACTGGAAGGCATAGTAGTACTGCGGCTTGCCGTCCGGGTAGTACATGTGGTGGTACTCGCACACGTCGTCGCGCGTGCTGCCATACTCCTTGAAGGTGCAGCGGTGGATGTCGTTGAGCAGCTGGCCGTCTTCATAGTATTCGCGCAGGTGCGTGAGCAGGCGTCCCTGGTCGATGACGGCCAGGCGTTCCGGCTTGCCGTTCGGGTAGTAGCGCGCATCGAGGCCCTGCTTCTTGCCGTTGTCCCACAAGGTGTCGAGGCGCAGGATCTTGCCGCTGTCGTCGAACGCCTGTTCGCGCCCGTCCAGCTGGCCGTTGCGGTAGGTGGCCGTGTAGACAACGTATTCCTTGCCGGCCGGACCCAGGTAGCGCGTGCGGCTGCCATCGAGCACGCCGGCCTGGTAATGGTCGCGCACGCGCAGCGCGCCTTGCGCATCCGTGTCGATGGCTTCGCCCTGTTTTTTGCCTTTCACGAAAGTGACGCTTTGCGTGACACCGTCCTTGAGCTTGAGCTTCCATGGCCCGTCGCGCAAGCCGTCGATAAAGCTGCCGTCGCCGTCTTCCGTGATCCACGCGCCGTGGCGCGCGCCGTTGACGTAGTTGCCGCGCGTGCGCACTTTGCCGCCCATGCGGCGTTCGTGCGGGCCGTTCAGCTGGTCGTCCGCGTAGGTATCGAAGCCCGTCACTTCCTCTTCATCGGCATAGTTGACGACCGTCCAGCGGCCTTCGCGCTTGCCGGCCCGGTACATGCCGCTCTCGCTCTGTTTGGGATAATTGAAGTACCACATGCCTTCCTGCAGCCCGTTGACGAAATGGCCTTTTTCGCTGCCTTCGTGCATGCCTTCGCGCACCCACAGTCCCTGGCGCTTGCCCTTCGCGTACTGACCCCGCTCCACCACCGAGCCGTCGTCCCAGGCCAGGCTGTAGATGACGGACGGACCGTCTTCGCTGCCCGTGAACTGCTGCGGCGCCGTCTCCCACGTCACTTGCCACAGGCGGTAATTGGGCAGGATGCCGGCGCCCGCGTCGCTGTACAGCGTGTAGCTGGCCGTGAGAAAACGCTCGCCTTTTTTCAGGAAGGTTTTTTTGTAGGTGATGGCATCCTTGCCGCCGGGCGCCACGGGCTTGCCGTCATCGCTGTAGTAGCCGACGATGGTGCCTTGCGTATGGTCGATGGCGTCGAAGTCCGCATTGCCGCTCTTGCCGCGCGCGACGCTGTAGTCCATCGGCGCCAGCTTGGCCAGCGCGGCCTTGAGCTGGCCCGCGTTGGGAGCGGCGCTTTGCGCCACGATGCGGTTCAGGGCCGGCTGCAAGCCGTCGAGGCGCCGGTACTTGCCGGAGCTGCGGTGGTAGCGGTAGGCGCGCAGGCCGTTCTTGCCGTCCTGGCGGAACAGCACCAGCATGGTTTGCACGCTGCTGTCCGATTCCTTGTCCAGCGATGCATAAAAGACGGAGCGGATGACGGCGTTGCCGAACTGGTCGAGCAGGAAGGTTTTCGAAGCGCTGTTCGTGCACTCGCAGTAATAGCCGTTGACGCCCTCTTTTTCCTTGAGAAAAGCGATGTCGAGGCCGCTGTCCTGCGATGCAGTGATGGCGGGATGGGCGAGGATCTTGCCTTCGTAGAAGGGCGCGCCGTGGGCGAGGGCGGAGCAAAGCAGCAAGGGCAGGAGAACTGGCAAGAGCGGACGTTTCATCGTGAGGCTGGCGCCGGGGCGCCGCAATGGAAAGGCCACGATTCTGCCTGCGTTCTTACTTGTGGGCAAATGCGGGCGCGTCTATCGTGCGCGCATGCGCGCCCCGGTTCAGGGCTGGTGCGCGGCGCAGAAGTCCAGCAGCAGCTGTTCGCCGTCCGGCCAGGGGCCGTAGCCGGCGTCGCCATTGATATGGCCGGCGTCGCCGATCATGGTGAAGTCGCTGCCCCAGGCGGCGGCAAACGCGCGTGCCCGCGCGAAGCTGACGTAGGGATCATCGCCGCTGGCCACTACCAGGCTGGGAAACGGCAAGGCTTGCAGCGGCATGGGAGAGAAACCCGTGGTGCCGGACGGGTAGGACGGCGCTTCCACATCGCTGGGGGCGACCAGGAAGGCGCCGGCGATCCTGTGCGGCGAGCCGCTGGCCGCCCAATGGGCCACCAGCGTGCAGGCCAGGCTGTGCGCGGCCAGCACGGGCGCCCGCTCGCAGGCGGCGATGGCGCGGTCGAGCTCCGCCACCCATTCGTCCTTGTCCGGCGTCTGCCATTCCCGGTGCGGCACGCGCGACCATTGCGGGTGGCGCGCTTCCCAATGGGTTTGCCAGTGCTGCGGCCCGGAATTCCACAGGCCGGCCAGGGTCAGGACGAGAGGCGACATCGAGGCTCCTTAAGTTATAACTCAGTGCGCAGGGCGAATAGTTCCGGGAACAATACCACGTCGAGCATCTTGCGCAAATAGCTCACGCCCGCCGTGCCGCCCGTGCCCGTCTTGAAGCCGATGATGCGCTCGACCGTCGTCACGTGGCGGAAGCGCCAGAAGCGGAAGGCCGTTTCCAGGTCGACCAGCTTTTCGGCCAGTTCGTACAGGGCCCAGTGTTTCGACGGGTCGCGGTAGACTTCCAGCCACGCCGCCTTGACCGAGGCGTCGGAGGCGGTGGGAAGGGTCCAGTCGGCGTCCAGGCGCTCGGGAGCGATATGCAAGCCACTGCGCGCCAGCAGCTTGATGGCTTCGTCGTAGACGGACGGCGTGCGCAGGGCGGCGTCGAGTACCTTGTAGGTATCGGGCGCCGTCGTGTGCACGTTGAGCAGGGCGGCGTTCTTGTTCCCCAAAATGAACTCGATTTCACGGTACTGGAAGGACTGGAAGCCGGACGAGGCGCCCAGGTAGGGCCGGATGGCCGTGTATTCGGGCGGCGTCATGGTGGCCAGCACGTCCCAGGCATGGACCAGCTGGTCCATGATGCGCGCCACGCGGGCCAGCATTTTAAACGCGGGCGCCAGGTCGCCGCTTTGCAGGTTGGCGCGCACGGCGTGCATTTCGTGCAGCATCAGCTTCATCCACAATTCGCTGGTCTGGTGCTGCACGATGAACAGCATTTCGTTGTGGTTCGGCGACAGCGGATGCTGGGCCGTCAGGATGCGGTCCAGCGCCAGATAGTTACCGTAGCTCATCGACTCGCTGAAATCCATCTGCGCGCCATGCCACTGCGCATCCTGGCCGCCGGCATGCATGGGGCAGCCGCTGCTGTTTTCTTCTTTGCTCATGGTGTTCTCTTGGTCCGGGGTCAGGTGACGGCATCGCGCTTGGCGGCGATGTCGTAGTCTTGGGTGTCGAGGATGTCGCGCAGGATTTCCACCGCGTCCCACACGTCGGCAAAGCTCGTGTACAGGGGCGTAAAACCGAAGCGCATGATGGCCGGCTCGCGGTAGTCACCGATTACGCCGCGCGCGATCAGCGCCTGCATCACGGCATAGCCATGCGGGTGCGTGAAGCTGACCTGGCTGCCGCGCCGTGCATGCTCGCGCGGCGTGACGAGGCCCAGCGGATGGCTGGCGCAGCGCTGTTCCACCAGTGCGATGAACACATCCGTCAGGGCCAGCGACTTGCGGCGGATGGCTTCCATGCTCGTTTGCGCAAAGATATCGAGGCCGCATTCGACGAGTGCCAGCGAGACAATCGGCTGCGTGCCGCACAGGGCGCGCGCGATGCCGTCGGCCGGCGTGTAGCCCGGGTCCATGGCAAACGGCGTGGCGTGGCCCCACCAGCCGGACAAGGGCTGGCGGAAGCGCACCTGGTGTTTTGCCGGCACCCAGATGAAGGCGGGCGAGCCCGGGCCGCCGTTCAGGTATTTATAGGTGCAGCCGACGGCCAGGTCGGCGCCGGCGCCGTTCAGGTCCAGCGGCACGGCGCCGGCCGAATGGGCCAGGTCCCACAGCGCCAGCGCGCCTTGCGCGTGGCAATGGCTGCTGATGGCGGCCATGTCGTGCTGGTAGCCGGTGCGGTAATTGACGTGCGTGAGCATGGCGACGGCGCAATCGGCATCGATGGCTTGCCCCAGTTCGTCCGGGCTGTCGACCAGGCGCAGCTGGTAGCCCCGGTCGAGCCAGGCGGCCAGGCCTTGCGCCATGTACAGGTCGGTGGGGAAGTTGCTGCGTTCGCTGACGATGATGCGTCGCGCGGCCTGCGCGGGATCGCTCGCCTGCATCTGCAGGGCGGCGGCCAGGGTCTTGAACAGGTTGACGGAGGTGGTGTCGGTGATCACCACTTCACCAGTCTGCGCGCCGAGCAGCGGGGCCAGGCGGTCGCCCAGGCGCTTGGGCAGGTCGAACCAGCCCGCCGTATTCCAGCTGCGGATCAGGTCCGCGCCCCATTCGGCCGTGATGACGTGCTGGGCGCGGGCCAGCGCCGCTTTCGGCCGCGCGCCCAGGGAATTGCCGTCGAGGTAAATCACGCCTTGCGGCAAGTCGAATTGCTGGCGCAGGGGCGCCAGGGGATCGTCGAGGTCGCGCGCGCTGCAGTCATGTCGAGAAATCATGGTGGCTTTCATGTTGATACTTGTCTCAATGGCGCAATATTGCTTGAAGCTTAAAGTATTGTGCGGGAGCAGGCAGTGTAGCAAATCCGCGCCGGAAAGCGGAATTTCCACCCTGGCTGCAGCGTGAAAAGAGCCTGCCTGCGGGGCGTCAACGAAAAAAATCACGATTTTTAAAAATATTTTCAAATCGCCCTAAAGTTTCGCCAGACGCCGCCGTCAACGATTACATGAACGGTGTCAAACCGGCCAAAAAAGAATGCGGGTCTTTGAAATATTTTTCGAAAAAGCCCTAAAGTTCCTGCCAAGGCGGCCGTTATCTAGGTAGACAGGCTTGATTCCGATCAAGTTGTTGTAAAAAAGTGATATTTTTTACAGGCCCAAAGTCGGGTAAGCCCGTCACAGAGCCAACCTCCCACATCCGCGCCGTTGCTGGCGTGCGACCATGATCGAGCAGTGTTTGTCAGACAAACACCTACGATCCCATCCGCTATTGCCCGACCAAAAATACAGCGCTACGCCTCTGTTGCATTTAATGTTGCTCCTGCAGAATGTATCTCACTGGCAACACACAACGCCAGCTGAATTCAACGGATTGAGGAGATGGAAATGACTGCTAACGACATGATGGCTGAGATTCGCGACGCTAACCTGAGCTACCTGATGCTGGCCCAGCAAATGATTCGTGCGGACAAGGTAACGGCCATCTTCCGTTTGGGCATCGCCGCCGACATCGCCGAACTGATCGAAGGCATGAGCAATGCGCAGATCCTCAAGCTCGCTGGCGGCAACATGATGCTGGCCCGCTTCCGCTTCGACGACAGCGCCATCCTGGGCATGCTGACGAACTACAATAAAGACCGCTCGCTGGCCCAGTCGCACGCTGCCATCCTCATGGCCGGCCAAGGCGTCGAAGAAATCGCTTAAGGTTGCCATCAAACGTCCATGGCGGCGTTGCATTGCCCTGAACATTTTGCCGGCAACCTTATCAGTCAGTATCAGTTAGTCAGTATCAGTCAGTCGCGGAGTACACAGCATGGCCAAGAAAAGTGTCGTATCGGAAGCGCAGGAAATCCAGCTGGCCATCGAATTGATACAGCTGGGCGCACGCCTGCAACTGCTGGAGACGGAAGTCTCGCTGTCGCGCGAGCGCCTGCTGAATCTGTACAAGGAATTGAAGGGCGTCTCGCCGCCCAAGGGCATGCTGCCGTTTTCCACCGACTGGTTCCTCACCTGGCAACCGAATATCCATTCCTCGCTGTTCATCAACATCCATAAATTCCTCGTCGACCACGCGGGCGCCACGGGCATCGAAGCCGTGATGAAGGCGTATAAGCTGTATCTGGAACAGATGCCGCCCGAAGCGGGCGAAGAGCCCCTGCTGTCGTTGACGCGGGCCTGGACCCTGGTGCGCTTTTTCAGCAGCAAGATGCTGGACATGGCGCCCTGCGGCAAGTGCGGCGGCAAGTTTGTCGTCAACTGCCTCGACCTGAACGCCGATTATGTGTGCGGCCTGTGCCACATGCCTTCGCGCGCCGGCAAGACCAAGAAGGCGCGCGATGAAGCGGCCGCTGTTGCGCCGGGCGCGGTTGTCTGAGCCCTGCATAAGACAGAAAATAAGCCGGAGCCGGTCGCCTGACCGCACTCCGGCTTTTTCATGTCGTCATCGCTTACACTGGCGTTTTCCTTCTCTGACTACCCCATGCTGCAACAAATCCTGCGCGCGCCCGCGCTCAAGGCCATCCTGATCCAGGTGCTGGCCTTTCCCTTGATGTTGCTATTGGTATATGGCCTGGCGCGCGCGGGCGCGGCCATGTCGCTGCCGGCCGTGGCGCTGGTGCAGGGCGTGCTGGCGGCGCTTCTTACCTGGCGCGCGGGCCTGGCCCGCTGGTGGTGCGCTATCGGCCTGCTGTTTGCGCCCGCCTTGCTGGGCGCCAGCCTGCTCGACTGGCCTCCGGCCGTGTTCCTGGCGGCCTTTGTTTTCCTGTTGAGCCTGTACTGGTCCACGTTCCGCACGCAAGTGCCGTTTTATCCGTCGGGGCCGAAGGTGTGGCAGGCCGTGGCCGAGCTGATCGCGGACCGTCCCGGCGTGCGCCTGGTCGATATCGGCAGCGGCCTGGGCGGCCTGGTGCTGGACCTGGCGCGGCGCCGGCCCGATGGGCAGTTTTCCGGCATCGAGCTGGCGCCGCTGCCCTGGCTGGCCAGCCGCTTGCGCGCGCGGCTGGCGGGCAGCCGCGCGCGCTTCCTGCGCGGCGATTACGAAGCGCTCGACTTCGGCCGCTACGATGCCGTGTTTGCCTACCTGTCGCCGGCGGCGATGGCGGCCCTGTGGAATAAGGCGGAAAAGGAAATGTTGCCCGGTAGCATGCTTCTTAGTTACGAATTCCGGATTGCGGCACGCGAGCCCGATAAGACCATCGCCGCCACAGAGGGTGGTCCTTTGCTTTACATATGGTGCTTTTAAGCAATTGTCTGCGTTATTTGCTTGCCCGTGGGGCAATCTCACGTTATTGTAGTTCCACACGGCATTTTCTCGGATTTGCATTGAAAAGCAGCACATTTCAATTAACTTCCGGTTGCTTTTTTGCCGCAGTCTTTACTGGCGGCGCAGCCGCCAAAAGACAGGAACAGGTTTGAACATGCCAGGCATACAGCCGCGGCCATTATTGGGAGTCAGGGCACTTGTTAGTCATAATCGGATACATCATCGTCTGCGCCTCGGTCTTTGGCGGCTTCGCAATGGCCGGCGGCCATCTGGCGGCGCTGTTCCAGCCGCTGGAGTTGCTGATGATCGGCGGCGCCGCCCTGGGCGCCTTCCTTGTTGGTAACAATAACAAGGCCATCAAGGCAACGATCGCCGCCTTGCCCAGCCTGTTCAAGGGATCGCGCTATACCAAAGACCTGTACATGGAACTGATGTCGCTGTTGTTTGAAGTGCTCAGCAAGGTGCGCAAGGAAGGCTTGATGTCGATCGAAGGCGATATCGACAAGCCGGAAGAGAGCCCGCTGTTTTCCAAGTATCCGGCGGTGCTGGCCGACCACCACATCGTCGAATTCATGACCGATTACCTGCGCCTGATGGTATCGGGCAATATGGATGCGTTCCAGATTGAAAACCTGATGGACAACGAAATCGAGACGCACCATCACGAAGGCGCCGTGCCGGCCCACGTGATCGCCAAGGTGGGCGACGGCTTGCCCGCGTTCGGTATCGTCGCCGCCGTGATGGGCGTGGTGCACACGATGGAGTCGGTGGGCATACCGCCGGCCGAGCTGGGCATGCTGATCGCGCACGCGCTGGTCGGCACCTTCCTCGGCATCTTGCTGGCCTATGGTTTCGTCGGCCCGCTGGCCAGCCTGCTGGAGCAGAAGCTGGAAGAGTCGAGCAAGATGTTCCAGTGCGTGAAAGTGACGCTGCTGGCCAGCCTGAACGGCTATGCGCCGGCGCTGGCCGTGGAATTCGGCCGCAAGGTGCTGTTCTCGACCGAGCGCCCGACGTTCAATGAGCTGGAAGACCACATCAAGAAATCGAAAACGAAGTAAGCAGTGAATATACGCCTGGACACCATGAGTCATTTGCAGCACACGGAAGGGGGACGCCATGGCCGATGAAGGCATGCGCCCGATTATCGTCAAACGTATCAAGAAGACGGCTGGCGGACACCATGGCGGGGCGTGGAAAATCGCCTACGCCGACTTTGTCACGGCCATGATGGCCTTCTTCCTGCTGATGTGGCTGCTCGGCTCCACCTCGAAGGGCGACTTGAACGGCATTTCCGAATTCTTCAAGACGCCGTTGAAAGTGGCCATGGCGGGCGGCTCCGGCAGCGGCGAAAGCAATTCCGTGATCCAGGGCGGCGGCCAGGACCTGTCGCGCCAGGATGGGCAGGTGCGCAAGGCGCAGGAAGAGCAGCAGCGCAAATCGTTCGACCTCAATTCCGCCAAGGCGGCGCTCGAACGCGAGGAAGGCAAGCGCCTGCAGGCGCTCAAGGCGCGCATCGAAGCGACCATCGACGCCAATCCCCTGCTGAAAAAATACAAGAACCAGCTGCTGCTCGATATTACCAGCGAAGGCTTGCGCATCCAGATCGTCGACGAGCAGAACCGTCCGATGTTTGCGCTCGCCAATGCGAACCTGCAACCGTACACCAAGGAAATCCTGCACGCCATCGGCTCCGTGCTCAATGAAGTGCCGAACCGCATCGGCCTGTCCGGCCATACGGATTCGACGCCCTATATGAGCGATGCAGGCTACAGCAACTGGGAATTGTCGGCCGACCGCGCGAATGCGTCGCGGCGCGAACTGGTGATCGGCGGCATGAAGGAAGAAAAAGTCTTGCGCGTGGTGGGACTGGGCTCGGCCGCCCACCTGGACAAGCTCGATCCCTTCAATCCGATCAACCGGCGCATCAGCATCATCGTCATGAACAAGCGCACGGAGGAAAATGTCTTGCGCGATGGTTCGGCGATCGAGCTGCCGGTGACCGATGCCGCTTCCGCCGCTGTCGCTTCAGGGCTGGCTGCCGGTGCGCCGCCCGCGGCGGCGCCAGTCCCGGCCCCGGCAGCGGCGAAAAAATAACACGCAAGGCTGTCGACGCGTGGTGTATTGAAACAATGAGACCTTTATGACAAGAAAGAAAATACTTGGCTCGCATGTAAAACGCCTGCTGTCTGGCGTGTCGGACCATGGCCGCAAGCACTTGACGGAGGTGGAAACCGACCTGGTGCAGACCGGCATCTTGCTGGAAGAGGCGATCGAGAAGCTGTCCTTCAATTTCATGGCGATACACGCAGCCGTCGCTGCGCAGCAAGACACTATCGCGCTGCTGCTCGACGGCGGTATTCCGGCCGAGCAGCAGCGCGAAAAACTGCTGGCGTTGCAGGATGAGGTGGGGGGCTATGTGAATGCCGCCATCACCAGCATGCAGTTTCAGGACATGACGAGCCAGCTGATCGAGCGCACCCTGAAGCGCGTGACGGGCTTGCGCGAGTTCCTCGGGACCCTGGGCGAGCATGGCGCGGAGATGTTGCCGGAGAGCGACAATGAAGAAATTGTCGCCTTGCTGGGTCGGGTCAGCATGGCGCTGGCGATTCAAAGCCTGGAGTTGCGCAGCGTGCTGCGCAAGGCTGTCAGTCAACAGCATTTGGAAAGCGGCGACATCGAGCTGTTCTAGCATGCCAGTGCGGAGCGCTTGTGGTCGCATGGATTGATTAATCAAATACTCGGGCAGGATGCCCGGAATAAGTGGGAGCAAAGATGGCCAAAACGATACTTGCAGTGGACGATTCCAGCTCATTGCGCCAGATGGTGGCGTTCAGCCTGAAAGCCGCCGGTTACCAGGTGGTGGAGGCCGTGGACGGCCAGGACGGACTGGAAAAAGCCAAGCTGCAAACCGTAGACCTGGTATTGACGGACCAGAACATGCCGCGCATGGATGGCTTGGAACTGATCAAGCTGCTGCGTGAATTGCCGACCTACCAGAAGGTGCCCATCCTGATGCTGACGACGGAGTCGTCGGACGAGATGAAATCGAAAGGCCGTGCCGCCGGCGCCAATGGCTGGCTGGTCAAGCCCTTCGATCCGCAACGCCTGATCGAAGTGGTCAAGAAGGTGATCGGCTGATGCCAGCCGCGCAGCGCAATGATGCAATTGACGGAGTCACCCTATGACCATCGATATTAGCCAGTTTTTTCAGGTCTTTTTCGATGAGGCCGAAGAACTGCTGGCTGAAAAAGAACGGCTGCTGCTGGCCGTTGATATTGCGGCGCCCGACGCCGAAGATCTGAATGCCATTTTCCGCACCGCCCACTCGATCAAGGGCGGCGCATCGACGTTCGGCCTCTCCGACATGAGCGAGGTGACGCACATCCTCGAGTCGCTGCTCGACCGCATCCGCCAGGGCCAGATGGCCCTGACGGCGGAACACGTCGACGCCTTTTTGGCGGCCAAGGACATCCTCAAGATGCAGCTCGACGGCCATCGCCTGGGCAGCGCCGTCGACCAGGATGCCGTGGCCAATGTGCGCATGATGCTGCAGTCGTTCTCGCAGGACGTGCCCGTGGCCGCGCTCACGCCCGTCGCGCCGGCCTTCCACACGGCGGAAAAGGCCGCCGTCAGCCATGCCGGCGGCCACCGCATCCGCCTGGAACTGCCGGCCATGGAGCCGCGCGAAGTCGATGCGCTGGCGGCCGAACTGGGCTTGCTGGGCGACGTCGCCGTATCGAGCCTGCCCGACGCGCGCAAGGTGCTGGAAGTGACGACGCATGAAAGCCTGGACGACATCCTGGCCATCTGTTCGTTCGTGCTCAATCCCGACGACATGGTGATCACGCAGGCGCCGCCACTGGCGCCAGGCGAGGCCGAAGCGGCCCGCGCGGCGCAGGAAAAGGCCCAAGGCTACGGTTTCTTCGACCCGCTGCCAGGCACTCCTGGCGCGCCGGGCGCGGCCGATCCCGGTTACGGCTTCTTCCAGCCGATCGAGGATATCCGCGCCGCCGCCGGCGTGCAGAGCGACGCCGAACAGGGTTACGGATTCTTCCAGCCCCTCGAACAGATTCGCGCAGACGCGGCCAAGGCGGGCAACGCCAGCGCTGCCGCCGCGCCGGCCGTGGCGAACGCCGTGGCCGAAGCGGAGCAGGAAAAGAAACCGGCCAAGAAAGAGGGCGACAAGGCCGGCGCCGAATCGTCGTCGATCCGCGTCTCGATCGAAAAAGTCGACCAGCTGATCAACCTGGTGGGCGAACTGGTGATCACGCAGGCGATGATCGAGCAGCGCGCCAGCGCGCTCGATCCGATGCTGCATGAAAAACTGCTCGACAGCGTCAGCCACCTGACGCGCAACACGCGCGACTTGCAGGAAGCGGTGATGTCGATCCGCATGATGCCGATGGATTTCGTCTTCTCGCGCTTCCCGCGCATGGTGCGCGACCTGGCGACGAAACTGGGCAAGAAGGTCGACTTCATCACCAATGGCGCCGCCACGGAACTGGACAAGGGCCTCATCGAGCGCATCGTCGATCCGCTCACGCACCTGGTGCGCAACAGTATCGACCATGGCGTGGAAATGCCGGCCGCCCGCGTGGCCGCCGGCAAGACCGAGGCGGGACGTCTGTTCCTCTCGGCCAGCCACCAGGGCGGCAACATCATCATCGAAGTATCCGATGACGGCGCGGGACTGAACCGCGAGCGCATCCTGGCCAAGGCTGCGCAGCAGGGCCTGGACGTGTCCGAGTCGATGAGCGACGCCGACGTGTGGCAGCTGATTTTCGCGCCCGGCTTTTCCACCGCCGAAGCGGTCACCGACGTGTCGGGCCGCGGCGTGGGCATGGATGTCGTCAAGCGCAATATCAGCGCCATGGGCGGCGTCGTCGACATCCGTTCGGCCAAGGGTTTCGGCACGACGATTTCCATTTCGCTGCCGCTGACCTTGGCCATCCTGGACGGCATGTCGATCCGCGTTGGCGACGAGGTGTATATTTTACCGCTGGGCTTTGTCATCGAATCGCTGCAGCCAGCCGTTGAGGACATCAAGGACATCAGCGGCAAGGGGCAGGTGGTGAAAGTGCGCGGCGAATACCTGCCCTTGATTCCGCTGTACCAGATGTTCGACATCGCGCCGCGCTTTACCAGTCCCTCGGAAGGCATCTGCGTGATCCTCGAGACGGAAGGGCGCAAGGCGGCCCTGTTTGTCGACGACCTGGTGGGGCAGCAGCAGGTCGTGGTGAAAAACCTCGAATCGAATTACCGCAAGGTGGTGGGCATTTCCGGCGCCACTATCCTGGGCGATGGCGGCGTGTCGCTGATTCTCGATGTCGCCGCTCTGATCCGTTCCTCTCGCCAGTTGGCCGACGAGTCCATTTTTTCGTAATACCGATAGATAAAGATAGGAAAACGCACCATGTCAGATACTCAACAAACATCCGGAAGCAATGCGGGCGACGGCAAGGACATCGCCGGCCGTGAATTCCTGGCCTTCACCCTGGGCTCCGAAGAGTACGGCATCGATATCCTGAAGGTCCAGGAGATTCGTGGTTACGAAGCGGTCACCCGCATCGCCAACGCGCCTGAATTCATCAAGGGCGTGATCAACCTGCGCGGCATCATCATTCCGGTGGTCGACATGCGCATCAAGTTCAACCTGGGCACGCCCGTGTACGACCAGTTCACGGTGGTGATCATCCTGAACATCGGCGGCCGTATCGTCGGCATGGTGGTCGACAGCGTTTCCGACGTCACCACCCTGACGCCGGAGCAGGTCAAGCCGGCGCCGGAAATGGGCACTGCCTTCTCGACCGACTACATGATCGGCCTGGGCACCATCGACGAGCGCATGCTGATCCTGGTCGACATCGACAAGCTGATGTCGAGCAGCGAGATGGGCCTGATCGACAAGCTGGCGGCCTAAGCGGCAGCAAGGCGGCGCCCGGTGCGCCGCCGTTTTAGAACGCAAAGAATCACTACAGATATGCATGTACCGGCGCGGGAAAGTAATCCTCGGGAAATTATTGTGAATTTATGACGAACAGAACCGGATGCTGTGCAAGGCGCCCGCAGCGACGCAGTGCGAGCACTGCTAGCTGCGGGCAACACCGCACAGCGCCGGTTATGGAAGTCAGAAATCATAATAATTTATTGGGGGTTACTTGCCAGAGGCGCGCCGGCAGGCTGCAAGGTCCGACAGAGACCCGGCCACAACACGGCGCCGTCCGGTTGAACGGGCGCCGTTCACATAAATATTGGAGACTGTAATGAGTTTGCGCGATTTCAAGATAGGCACCCGGCTGGGGATAGGTTTTGGCAGCATTCTCGCCATCCTGGTGGTGGTGATCGTTTCGGCGAATGCACTGAATTACCGTAACAAGGCCCAGCTGCTCACGGGGCTGGAGCTGGCAAGCGAAAAGAATACGCAGGCGTCGCAGATGAAAAGCGCGATGCTGGAAACCGGTATCGCCATGCGCAATATCGGCCTGCAGGGCGATGTGAGCCTGATGCAGGCGGAAGAGGGCAAGGTGCGCGAGCAGCGCAAGCTGTACGACGGCGCCCGCGGCAAGCTGGCCACCTTGGGCCTGTCCGATGGCGAGAAGGCGCTGCTGGCCAATATCGCCAAGGTCGACGGCGAAGTCGATGCTGCCTTCAAGGAAGCGATGGGACAGGTGCTGGCGTTTAACAGCGAGGGTGCGGCGAAGGTGATCGCCACCCGCATCGATCCCTTGAACAAGACGACCCTGGCCGATATCAACAAGCTGCTCGACTTGCAGCACGTGGCGCAGCAAAGCTTCATGGACGACTCGCTGGCGGCCGATGCACGCCTGATGATGGTACTGTTCATCCTGGGCGGAGCGGCCGTGGCGATCGGCGCCTGGTGCGCCATCTTCATCACGCGCTCGATCACGGTGCCATTGTCCGGCGCAGTGGCCGTGGCGCAGAAAGTGGCGGCCGGCGAGCTGACCTCGCGCGTGGTGGTCGAAGGCAAGGATGAAACGAGCGCGCTGCAGCAGGCGCTCAAGGACATGAACGAGAGCCTGGTGCAGACGGTCAGCGACGTGCGCACCGGGACGGACACCATCACCGTGGCGTCGCGCGAGATCGCCAGCGGCAATGCGGACCTGTCGGCGCGCACGGAAACGCAGGCCAGTTCGCTCGAAGAGACGGCGTCGTCGATGGAAGAGCTGACGTCGACCGTGAAGCAGAACGCGGACAATGCGCGCCAGGCCAACCAGCTGGCCGTGTCGGCGTCGTCGGTGGCGGAGCAGGGCGGCAAGGTGGTGTCGCAAGTGGTCGATACCATGGGTTCCATCAAGGACAGTTCGCGCAAGATCGTCGACATCATCGGCGTCATCGACGGCATTGCGTTCCAGACGAATATCCTGGCGCTGAATGCGGCCGTCGAAGCGGCGCGCGCAGGCGAGCAGGGACGCGGTTTTGCGGTGGTGGCGTCGGAAGTGCGCAATCTGGCGCAACGATCGGCCGGCGCGGCGAAGGAAATCAAGGGCTTGATCGGCGACTCGGTCGACAAGGTCGATGCCGGCAGCCGTCTGGTGGACGAGGCGGGGCAGACCATGGGTCTGATCGTCACGTCGATCCGGCAGGTGGCCGACATCATGGGCGAGATCACGGCGGCGACGCAGGAGCAGAGCCACGGCATCGAGGAAGTGAACCAGGCCATCGCGCAGATGGACCAGATGACGCAGCAAAATGCGGCGCTGGTCGAGGAAGCGGCGGCGGCCGCCGAAAGCATGCAGGACCAGGCGCAGAAACTGGCCGACGCCGTCAGCATCTTCAAGCTGGACGGCGAGAGCGCGGCGCCGGCAGCCATGCCCGCGTCCGCGCCTGTAGTCAAGGTGGCGGCACGGCCGGTACCGGGTGTGGCGGCAACTACACGGCGGGTGGCAACGGCGGCGCAAGCCGGCACGCCACCGCCCGCGAAAAAGCTGGCGGCGGCCGGCGGCGACGATTGGGAAGAGTTCTGACGCCAACCCGGTCCCGCTAGTTATACTTGCAAAGGCATTGGTCAGAGTAGTCATAGAGAGGTAAAAACAAAATGCCGCAAACTAAAACGGATTCGGTCAAGGAATTTGATTTCACTGGCAAGGACTTCGAACGGGTCCGCGCCATGATTTACAAGCGGGCCGGCATCGCGCTGGCCGACAGCAAGCAGGAGATGGTCTACAGCCGCCTGGCCAGGCGGCTGCGCGCGACCGGCATCTCCTCGTTCGTCCGCTACCTGGACGACCTGGAAGCGGGCCGCATGGGCGACGAGTGGGAAGCGTTCACGAATGCGCTGACGACCAACCTGACGTCGTTCTTCCGCGAGGCGCATCACTTCCCGCTGCTGGCCGAGCATGTGAAAAAACTGAGCGGGCCGATCACCATCTGGTGTTCGGCCAGTTCCACCGGCGAGGAGCCGTATTCGATCGCCATGACGGTGTGCGAGGCGTTCAATACGCTCACGCCGCCCGTCACCATCATCGCCACGGACATCGACACGAATGTGCTGGCCACGGCCGCCAATGGCGTCTACAACCTGGACCGGCTCGACAAGATGCCGGCCGACCGTGCGCGGCGCTTTTTCTTGCGCGGCAAGGGCGACCGTGAAGGGCAGGTGCGGGTGCGTCCTGAACTGCGCCAGATGATCACCTTCAAGCCGCTCAACCTGCTGGCCGACGGCTGGCCATTGACGGGCCAGTTCGACGTCATCTTTTGCCGTAACGTGATGATTTATTTTGACAAGGCGACGCAGCGCAAGATCCTCTCGCGCTTTGTGCCGTTGATGAAACCCGATGCCCTGCTGTTCGCGGGCCATTCGGAGAATTTTCTGTACGTGTCGGATTCACTGAAGCTGCGCGGTAAAACAGTCTATGAGCTCGACCAGCCTCGGGGCGCCGCGCCCAAGGCACCGTCGCATCGTACATGAGAGTGAAATATGAGCCTGGAATCCAAAGAGCAATTCGCCACTAACGTCTATTACGACAGGACGTTCAACTGTGACGCCGCCAAGATCTTGCCTGGTGAGTATTACTTTACCAACAAGGACATGCTGATCGTCACCGTGCTCGGCTCCTGCGTCTCGGCCTGCATCCGCGACCGTGTCACGGGCCTGGGCGGCATGAACCACTTCATGCTGCCCGATGGCGGCAGCGATCCGAACAGCCCGATTTCCGCGTCGATGCGCTATGGCACCTACGCCATGGAAATCCTGATCAACGATTTGCTGAAGGCGGGCGCGCGGCGCGAGAACATGGAAGCGAAAGTGTTCGGCGGCGGCGCCGTACTGCGCGGCTTCACGGCGATCAACGTCGGTGAGCGCAACGCGGCTTTCGTCATCAATTACCTGAAGGCGGAAAAGATGCGCGTGGTGGCGGAAGACCTCAACGACATCCACCCGCGCAAGGTGTATTTTTTCCCCCGCAGCGGCAAGGTGCTGGTGAAAAAACTGATGCAGACGCATAACGATACGCTGGTACGCCGCGAACTCGATTACGCCAGCCGCTTGAAAGTGGCACCGGTCGGCGGCGAAGTCGAGTTGTTTTAATAGTGTGAGATATAGATAACAACACCTGATCACACCGTAGCGAGCGGATGGGAATTGTGGCCGAGACGCGCAGCTGTGCTTTGGCACAGTGAGCATCGGAGGCCGCAAATCGCGACGCGCAGCAGGTGGGATCAGGTGCTTTAATGGGCTGGTAGGCCCAAAGGAAAATATATGAAGATCAAAGTATTGATCGTGGATGATTCGGCGCTGATTCGCAGCGTCATGACGGAAATCGTGAATAGCCAGCCTGACATGGAAGTGGTGGGCGCGGCGCCCGATCCGCTGGTGGCGCGCGAGATGATCAAGCAGACCAACCCCGACGTGCTGACCCTCGATGTCGAGATGCCGAAGATGGACGGCCTGGACTTCCTGGAAAAGCTGATGCGCTTGCGCCCGATGCCGGTGCTGATGGTGTCGTCGCTGACCGAGCGCGGTTCGGAAATCACCATGCGCGCGCTGGAACTGGGCGCCGTCGATTTCGTCACCAAGCCGAAGATTTCCATCCAGAGCGGCATGCGCGAGTACACGGACATGATTGCCGACAAGATCCGCGCCGCCTCGAAGGCGCGCATCCGCGCGCGCACCCTGCCGTCGGCCGGCGACAAGGTGGCCGCGCCGCTGCCTGCGCTGCGCAGCCCATTGACGTCGAGCGAAAAGCTGATCATCGTGGGCGCCTCGACGGGCGGCACGGAAGCGATCCGCGAATTTCTCATGCAGATGCCGTCCGATTGTCCCGGCATCCTGATCACGCAGCACATGCCGGAAGGCTTTACGCGTTCGTTCGCGCGCCGCCTCGATTCGCTGTGCAAAATCTCGGTGCAGGAAGCGGCGGGCGGCGAACGCGTGCTGCCCGGCCACGCCTATATCGCGCCCGGCCATTCGCACCTGACCCTGACGCGCAGCGGCGCCAACTACATGACCAAGATCGACCAGGGTGAACCGGTCAACCGCCACCGTCCGTCGGTCGATGTGCTGTTCCGTTCGGCCGCGCAATCGGCCGGTAAAAATGCCGTCGGCGTGATCCTCACCGGCATGGGCAAGGACGGCGCACAAGGCATGTTGGAGATGAAGGCCGCAGGAGCGTATAATTTTGCGCAGGACGAAGCCAGTTGCGTGGTGTTCGGCATGCCGCGCGAGGCGATCGCTGTCGGCGCTACGCATGAGGTCGGTGCTCTGACGGCGCTGCCTGGCATGGTACTGGGACACTTGGCGGCGCATGGTATGCGTGCTTTGCGCGTGTAAGCCACGTTTTATATGATCCGAGGCAAGTTTGTTCGCCTAAAAGCAACGAAAATGCTATCCTACAACTTGCTGCCGTAGTGTCGACCATAATGTCGGCATTCATGTCGATATTATTAACAAACCGCTACAGAAACAACGGAGTTATTCATGGCTGATCCAAAGATGAAATTTTTAGTCGTTGACGATTTTTCGACGATGCGCCGCATTGTCCGGAATCTGTTGAAGGAACTGGGTTATGCCAACGTCGATGAGGCGGAAGACGGCGTGATGGGCCTGGCGAAGCTGCGCGCGGAATCGTTCGATTTCGTCGTGTCGGACTGGAACATGCCAAACATGGATGGCCTGACGATGCTGCAGCATATCCGCGCCGATCCCGCACTGGCCAAGCTGCCCGTGCTGATGGTCACCGCCGAAGCGAAGAAGGAAAACATCATCGCCGCCGCGCAAGCTGGCGCCAGCGGTTATGTCGTCAAGCCGTTCACGGCAGCGACCCTCGATGAAAAGCTGAACAAGATTTTCGAGAAGCTGGAAAAAGCCGGCGCCTGATCACGGCTTGATACCGATCAAGAAAAACGCTGCCCGTGCAAACCGGCAGCGTTTTTTTCATCGGCTGCGCCGTGCTTGCAGCCAGTTCATCCCGCGTGTCCTTCGCTCTGACCGGATGAAATTGCGCAAAGGAATAAAATATTTCCAAGGGTTAACTTTACACGTCAAATGATTTGGCCCATGATCGCTGCAGTATTCCACCTTTGTCCCCGACCCCGACAAGAAGGAGCGCACGATGCGCCGAGCACCCGTATTATTTTTCGCCCTGAGCACGGCCCTGTTGGCGGCCTGTGGCGTGAGCCTTGAGCAAACCGCCGTTGCGCCTGTCGCGTCTGTCGAAATGCAGGAGCCGCCCGCGCAGTCGCCTGCCGAAGCGGATGGCCGGCATGCCTATCTGCACCGCGTGGGCGGCCAGGATTATGTCAGCCTGAGCCAGCACGGCTCCGAGGGCGGCTTGCCGATCCTCACGGGCACGCAGCGCCATGCGCGCGCCATCCGCCTGCTGGCGGCCGATCCGGCCCAGGTGCGGGCCATCCTGCGCAGCCTGAGGCTGCCTGCGAACCAGCGCAAGCTGTGGGCGGGCGAAGAAATCGTGCTCGACGCGGCAAGCTACGACATGTTGCAAGCGGCACGCGGCAGCAACAAGCCGCTGTTTGCCGAGCTCAAGCTGGTAGGGATGGAAAAGTAGGTAAAGCAACGGGGCCGAATGGCCCCGCTGTGACTGCGTTTAAAACATCTGACAAAACCGTAGCGAGCGGCAGAGAGTTGTGGCCGAGAAGCGGAGCTGTGCTTTAGCGCAGTGAGCATCGCAGCCCGCAAATCGCGACGCGCAGCAGGTTTTGTTGTATGTTAAATTTCCAGGTTGTCGATGAGTCTGGTTTGTCCCAGCTTGGCGGCGGCCAGCACCACCAGCGGCTCGCCCGCGGCCAGTTCGGCGGTGCTCGGCGCCTGCAGGTTGGCGCGCTTGCGCACGGCGATGTAGTCCGATTTCCAGCCGCGGCTGTTCAACAGCTGCATGCTGGCCTGTTCCAGTTCACCGACGGCCAGGTTGCCCTTGCGTACTTCCTCGGCCACGAAATTAAGACCCTTGAACAGTTCCGGCGCTTCCGCGCGTTCGCTTTCCGACAGGTACATATTGCGCGAGGACAGGGCCAGGCCGTCGTCGGCGCGATAGGTTTCGGCGGCGATGATTTCCGTCGGCAGCGCGAACTGGCGCGCCATATTGCGGATGATCATCAGTTGCTGGTAATCCTTCTTGCCGAACACGGCCACGCGCGGACCCACGCACGAGAACAGCTTGGTGACGACCGTGCACACGCCTTCGAAGAAGCCGGGGCGGAATTCGCCTTCCAGGGTATTGCCCAGGTCATCGGGCGGGCGCACGCGGTATTCCTGCGGCTCCGGGTACAGTTCCTTTTCCGTCGGCGCGAACAGCACGTACACGCCTTCCTTTTCCAGCTTGGCGATGTCGGCCGCCATGGTGCGCGGATATTTTTCGAAGTCTTCATTCGGCCCGAATTGCAGGCGGTTCACGAAGATCGAGGCGACGACAGGATCGCCATGCTTGCGCGCCAGGCGCATCAGCGACAGATGGCCTTCATGCAGGTTGCCCATGGTGGGGACGAACGCCGTGCGCAGCTGTCCGCTGAGCTGGTCGCGCAATTCTTCAATGTCGGAAATAATTTTCATGGATTGCTTTCGCTAAAACCCCGTTGTACGGTGGTCAGTGACAAAGGGAAGGGGTCAGGCGGGCGAATACGCCAGCCGGACGTAGATGGGGGCAAACGGTTCTGCCTGCGTGATTTCGATCAGGGTTTCCTTGGCCAGTTCCAGCAGGGCCACGAAGTTGACCACCACCACGGGCACGCCGCCGGCAATGTCGAACAGATCGCTGAACTCGACGAAGCGCGACGACTGCAAATGGCGCAGGATGCTCGACATGTGCTCGCGCACGGACAGTTCCTGGCGGCTGATGCGGTGATGCTGGGTCAGCTTGGCGCGTTTCAGCACGTCGAGCCACGCCTGCTGCAAGTCCACCGGTTCCACGTCGGGCCAGGTGGGCGTCAGGCTTTGCTCGATGAAAATCTGCGTGCGCACGAAATCGCGCTCGAACTGGGGAATGGCGTTCAGGTCGTAGGCGGCCAGCTTGATCTGCTCGTACTCGAGCAGGCGGCGCACCAGTTCGGCACGGGGGTCGCCGCCATCTTCCTCGACGTCGCTCTTGCGCGAAGGCAAGAGCATACGCGACTTGATCTCGATCAGCATGGCCGCCATCAGCAGGTACTCGGCGGCCAGTTCCAGGTTGCGCACACGAATCTGGTCGACATATTTCAGATATTGCAGGGTCACCTGCGCCATCGGAATATCGAGAATGTTGAAGTTTTGCTTGCGGATCAGGTAGAGCAGCAAGTCGAGCGGGCCTTCGAAGGCTTCGAGGAAGATTTCCAGCGCGTCCGGCGGAATGTACAAATCCGTCGGCATGCGCATCATGGGCTCGCCATACAGGCGGGCGATGCCCAGCGGGTCGGCGGCGGGCGCCGCATCCGTTACCTTGGCTGCAGATGCTGCAGGGTCGCCGCTGCCGTCGCCATCAGCGACAGGTTCGGGCGACTCGATGACTGCGCCGGCACCGGAAGCGTCGGCTTCCGGCGTGACTGCAGACTCTTCAGGCAACATCGTGCCGGTTCCAGATCTTAGTTCTTGTTCTGGTAAACGTAAGCCTGTTGCTTGACGGCCGACGCCAGCTGGCGCTCCTGCTCATCGATGCTGACGGCCGGCTTGTCCCACAGCAGGGCGCGGCCCGCTTGCTGGCCCGCTTCCATGCCAGGGTTCTTGGCCTTCAGTTCGGCGATGAACAAGGTGTGGTCGGATACATAGTTGTTGTGTTTTGCAGGCAGTTTCATATTCTCTTCTGAGTGTCTTATGGGTAAGGTCAGCCGGCCGTATTTTACCGCGCCGTGCCGCTTGGCGGGTTGTTGTATCGGCAAGTCCGGGGCGAAATTGCTAAAAATCAATAACGCAGCAGGCGCCGCATCACCATCGGCGCCGGTTCGGCGGGGTTGGCGTGCGAATATTCCAGTTCTTCGGCCAGCTCGAATTCGAAGGCCGCATAAAAATCGATCAGCTTGCGCTGGTCGCGCCGCACGGCCAGGCGCAATTCCTCGGCCTGGCACGACAGGCCGTGATGAATGATGGCTTCCAGCAAGTGCTGCGAGACGTGGCTGCCCCGGTAGGCGGGCAGCACGCCCATGCGTGAAATCTTCCAGATGGCGGGATCGCTGTCGAGCGGCATCCAGCGCAGCGAACCGGCTGGAATGTCGTCGATCAGCAACAGAAAACCGCCGCCGTGGCGCAATTGGGCTTCCACCTGCTGTGCCGTCTCGTGGTGCCCGCTGGACGAGGCCGCCACCTTGCCGGCCCACGCGGCGCGGGTCAGCTCGGCCATCAGTTGTGCATCTGCATTTGTTGCTTCGCGCACCACGATATTCATCATCGGTCCTTGTGGTGGCTTAGCGGATGCGCATGCCAGGTTCGGCGCCCGGCCACGGGTTCAGGATGTAGATGCCCGGATTGACCTTCTCGTCGGCGGCGGAGGCAGCCATGACCATGCCTTCGGAAATGCCGAACTTCATCTTGCGCGGCGCCAGGTTGGCCACCAGCACCGTCAGCTTGCCGATCAGTTCTTCCGGCTGGTAAGCCGAACGGATGCCCGAGAAGACATTGCGCAAGCGGCCTTCGCCCGCGTCCAGGGTCAGGCGCAGCAGTTTGTCCGAGCCGTCCACCAGTTCGCAATTGACGATTTTCGCGATGCGCAGGTCGACCTTGAGGAAGTCGTCGATCTTGATTTCGGGCGCCAGTTCCTCGATGGTGCTGGCCGGAGTGGCGGCCACGTCGCTGACGGCCTCGGCGGCGGGCACGGCGGCTGCCGCTTGCGGCGCGTCGAACAGCGCTTCGATCATCTTCGCATCCATGCGCGTCATCAAATGGTTGTAGCTGCCAATGGTGCGGCCCAGCATGCCGCTCGAGACGTCATCGACGTGCGTATCGGCCCAGCTGAACTCGGCATCGTTGAGGAAGCCGGCCACGTTCTTGGCCACGCCCGGCAATACTGGCGACAACAAGATGGTCAGCTGGCGGAACAGGATCAGGGCCGTCGTGCACACTTCGTGCAGCTCGGCCGTCTTGTCCGCATCCTTGGCCAGGATCCACGGCTTGTTTTCATCGACATACTGGTTGGTGATGTCGGCGATTTCCATGATCTCGCGCAAGGCCTTGCCGAATTCGCGGTTTTCGTAGTGGGCCGCGATGCTGGCCTGGCGTTCCTTGCTCAGGATTTCGTCGCCGGACGGCACCTTGTAGGTCAGCGCGCGCCAGATGTAGCCCTGCGCCTTTGACGACAGGCTAGATGCCAGCTTGCCGTCGAATTTCTTGGCGATGAAGCCGGCGCAGCGGCTGGCGATGTTCACGTATTTGCCGATCAGGTCGCTGTTCACGCGGGCGACGAAATCTTCGCCGTTGAAATCCAGGTCTTCCACTTTCGAGTTCAGCTTGAACGCGATGTAGTAGCGCAGCCATTCCGGGTTCATGCCCAGGTCCAGGTAGCGCAGCGGCGAGATGCCCGTGCCGCGCGACTTCGACATCTTTTCGTTGTTGACCGTCAGGAAGCCGTGCACATTGACTTTCAGTTTGTCGATCACCGGGTGATCGGCGAACTTCAGCATGGCAGGCCAGAACAGCAAATGGAAGGACACGATGTCCTTGCCGATGAAATGGATCTGTTCCGTCGTCGGGTCGTTCAGGAAGGCGTCGAAATCGATGCCTTTCTTGTCGCAATAGTTTTTCAGGCTGGCCAGGTAGCCGACGGGCGCGTCCATCCACACATAGAAGAACTTGCCCGGCGCATCGGGAATCGGGATGCCGAAGTAGGGCGCGTCGCGCGAGATGTCCCAGTCGGCCAGCTTTTCGCCGGCTTCGCCCAGCCATTCGCTGACCTTGTTGACCATTTCAGGCTGCAGGCGGCCTGGCGTGTTGAGCCAATCCTTGAGGAATTCGAAGCAGCGCGGGTCGGACAGCTTGAAGAAATACTGTTCCGACGGCTTCATCACGGGCGTCGCGTTGGTGAACACCGAGAACGGGTTGACCAGGTCGGTCGGCTGGTAAGCCGCGCCGCACACTTCGCAATTGTCGCCGTACTGGTTCTTGGCGCCGCATTTCGGGCATTCGCCCTTGATGTTGCGGTCGGCCAGGAACATGCCTTTCACCGGGTCGAAGAAGCGGTCGACGGTTTTCGTGACGATCAGGCCCGTATCGCGCAGCTTGCGGTAGATCGATTGCGACAGATCAACGTTCTCCGGCGAATCGGTCGAATACCAGTTGTCGAAGGCGATGTGGAAGCCATCGAGGTACTGGGCGCGGCCGGCGGCGATGTTGGCGACGAATTGCTGCGGCGTGATGCCTTCCTTTTCGGCGGCGATCATGATGGGCGTGCCATGCGTATCGTCGGCGCCCACAAAGTGCACTTCACGGCCGGCTGCGCCATCGCGTTGCATTCGCTGGAACCGGACCCAGATATCAGCCTGGATGTATTCCATGATGTGGCCAATGTGAAAAGCGGCGTTTGCGTAAGGCAGGGCAGTGGTGACGAACAGCTTGCGAGTCATGATTGATGCACTTTTGGGATGGATAATAGGACATTTTAACAGCGGAAAGGCAATATGAGCAGATGCAGCGCCGGCAAGTGATGCTTTTGCCGCCATCGCGCCATGCAAATTTGCGCTAGACTGCGCCTTATTGCACATATGTAGTACACATGGAGATTTACATGAGCATCACAGTAGAAGACGTCAAGGCCGCGCTGGCCCAGGTTATTGATCCAAATACACATAAAGATTTCGTTTCCAGTAAAACCGTCAAGAATCTGAAGGTCGATGGCAGCGACATTTCGCTCGACATCGAACTGGGCTACCCCGCCAAAAGCCAGATCGACCTGATCCGCAAATCCGTGCTGGCCGCCCTGCGCGTGCTGCCGGGCGTGGGCAACGTCAGCGTGGGCGTGTCGTCGAAAATCATTTCGCACACGGTGCAGCGCGGCTTGAAGCCGATGAGCAATGTGAAAAACATCATTGCCGTCGCTTCCGGCAAGGGTGGTGTTGGCAAATCGACCACGGCAGTCAACCTGGCCCTGGCCCTGGCGGCCGAAGGCGCCACCGTCGGCATGCTGGACGCCGACATCTATGGCCCGTCGCAGCCGATGATGCTGGGCATCAGCGGCCAGCCGAAGACGCTCGACGGCAAGAGCATGGAGCCGATGGAAAACCACGGCCTGCAAGTGTCGTCGATCGGTTTCATGATCGACCCGGACGAGCCGATGGTGTGGCGCGGCCCGATGGTCACGCAAGCCTTGCAGCAGTTGCTGGACCAGACCAACTGGCGCGACCTCGATTATCTGATCGTCGACATGCCGCCAGGCACGGGCGACATTCAATTGACCCTGTCGCAGAAAGTGCCCGTCACGGGCGCCGTCATCGTCACGACGCCGCAGGACATCGCGCTGCTGGACGCGCGCAAGGGTCTCAAAATGTTCGAGAAGGTCGGTATCCCGATCCTCGGCGTGGTGGAAAACATGAGCACGCACATCTGCTCGAACTGCGGCCATGCGGAAGAAATCTTCGGCGCCGGCGGCGGCGCGAAGATGTGCGCGGACTTCGGCGTGGAATTCCTCGGCGCCTTGCCGCTGACCATGGCGATTCGCCAGCAGACGGACTCGGGCACGCCCACCGTCGTGGCCGAGCCGGAAGGCCCCGTCGCCGTGATCTACAAGCAGATCGCCCGCACCATCGCCATTAAAGTGGCGGAAAAGGCGAAGGATATGACAAGTAAATTCCCGTCGATCGTGATCAAGAACGACTGATGGTTGGGTGGCCTTGCAAACCTACTGCGCAGCTCACTTTCGGGTCGGCGTTACTCACCGTACTAAAGTACGGTTGCGTTACTCAACCCGACATTGAGCTTGCTCGCTACGGTTTTCAAGGCCACCAGTGGCACCATTGGCTTAACTCGTCCCCGGCGCCATGACCGCCAGGAATATGGTTTCATGCAGTCCGTGTTGTTATTAAACAAGAGGAGACATCATGCAATTGACCACCGTATTCCTGCGCCAGGCCGCAGTCCTGGTTGCCGGCAGCCTGCTGGCCGCCAGCGCCTTCGCCCAATCCGTTTCCTTCGTCGAGCCAGCCGATGGTGCGACGGTGACGAGCCCGTTCAAAGTGAAATTTGCCGTCAGCGGCATGGACGTCAAGCCGGCCGGCGAGATGACGGCCAAGACGGGCCACCATCATCTGCTCATCAATACGGGGCCGATGAAGGCGGGCGAGATGATACCCATGGATGACAAGCATTTGCATTTTGGCAAAGGTCAAACGGAAACGGACGTCACTTTGCCGCCGGGCCAGTACACGCTCACCATGCAGTTCGCCAATGGCGCGCACCAGTCGTATGGGCCGGAGTTGAGCAAAAGCATCAAAGTGACGGTCAAGTAAGTCGGATATATTGTCTGTTGCGGCACAGGCCGGGTTCCAGCGATGGGGCCCGGCCTTTTCATATTGTTGCTTCTTGTCATTGTTGTGTCATATAGTCGGCGTATGCTGCCCGGTGGCCTAACTTTTGATGAGTGGATATGACGAAACATTTCTCCCTTTCCCGGCAGCTGGCGCAGGCGCTGTTGCTGGTGACGAGCGTGGCGGCTTGCCAGGCATATGCGGCCAAGGCCGTACCCTCGGCTGCGGCGCAGCCGAAGCTGGTCGTGGTGCTGGTGGTCGACGGTTTGCCGCAGGAACAGGTGACGCGCTACCGTGAGCAGTTCGGCCAGGGCGGTTTCCGCCGCCTGCTGGAGCAGGGAGCGTGGTTCAGCGATGCGCACCAGGCCCACGGCATCACGGTTACCGCCATCGGCCACTCGGCCGTGCTGTCGGGCGCCTATCCTTACCAGCATGGCGTGATCGGCAATAACTGGATCGATCCCCTCACGAAAAAGTCCGTGTACTGCACCGAGGATGGCAATTTCCATTACATCGGCGAAGAGACGAAGCCGGACGACGGTACCGCGCCGACCAAGCTGCGCGTGAGCACCCTCGGTGACGAGCTGCGCTATGCCACGGGCGACAAGGCCAAGGTCGTCACCGTGTCGGGCAAGGACCGCGGCGCCATCCTGCTGGCCGGGAAAACGGGCACGGCCTATATGTACATGGAAAAGACGGGCAATTTCGCCAGCAGCACCTATTACATGCAGCAGCACCCGCAATGGGTGCAGCGCTACCAGGCGGCCAAGCCGCAGGACCGTTATTACGGCAAGAGCTGGACGCCGCTGCTGGCCGACGGGGCTTATGTCAACGATGCGCGCGACGATCTGGTGGCGGCCAAGCCGGGCACGCGCAACACCTTCCCGTTCGCCTATTACAGCGACAGCGGCCAGCTCGACGGCGAGTACTACAGCCGCTTGAAGTCCGGTCCCTTCCTCGATGAACTGACCCTGGAATTTGCCCGTGCCGCCATCGACGGCGAAAACCTGGGCCGCAACCCGGCCGGCGTGCCCGACATCCTGGGCGTGAGCCTGTCCGCGCACGACTACGTGAACCATGCCTACGGCCCGGAAAGCAAGATGTCGCACGACCACCTGCAGCGCCTGGACCGCATGCTGGCCGGCTTCTTTCTTGATCTCGATAAAAAAGTCGGCATGGACAACGTGCTGGTGGTGCTGACGGCCGACCATGGCTTTGCCAACGTGCCGGAATTTACGGAAGCGCGCGGCGGCTTTACGGCCAAGCGCATCGACGGCGACAAGCTGGTCGCAAGCCTGAACCAGCACCTGGCGACGACCCTGGGCGTGGACAAGCTGGTGACGACGTCGTCGCTGCCGAATATCTACCTCGATTACGCGCTGGCGGAAAAGGGCGGCGTCCATCGCGCCGCGCTGGAAGACGCGGCGGCCCGCTTCCTGCTGCAGCAGGACGGCCTGGCGCAAGTCTATACGCGCACGCAGATGGAAACAGGCGCCGTGGCCACGCGCATGGATACCCTGATGCGCCGCGCCTGGAACCGCCAGCTGTCGGGCGACCTGATGGTCGTCACAAAACCGGCCTGGTACTTCGGCAAAGGCAGCGGCGGCACTTCGCACGGCACGCCGTACACGTATGACACCAACGTGCCGCTGATGGTCTTCGGCCCCCGCTGGATCAAGCCGGGCGCCTATGGCCAGTACGCGGAAGTGGTCGACATCGCGCCGACCCTGGCGCATCTGCTGCGCATACGCCAGCCGTCCGCGTCGGAAGGGCGGATTTTGACGGAGGCGGTGCGCTAAGGGCGGTGCTGCGCGCTTGTCGGCTTACGCGCTTTGCGCTAACCCGACCTACGATGACCTCGTAGGTCGGATGACGCGGGGCGCAGCCACGCGTCATCCGACAACATCGTCGGCAAAACCGCTTACAGCAGCCAGTCTATCGGCAGCACCGACAGAATCGCCACTCCCATGCGCTTCCACACGCTGGTGCCCGGTTCCGTGTCGTAGCGCGTGGCGGCGCCGCTGGCGTCGCGGGCGATCCAGTACAGCGCGCCGTCGTCGCCAAGCAGCACCTGGTAGGCGCGCTGCGGGATGGTGGTGCGCATGGCTAGCCCCAGCTGGCTGGCCAGCGCGGGGCTGTCGATGACGAGGCCCATTTCCGTATTCAATTCGATCGAGCGCGGATCGAAATTGAACGAGCCGACAAAGATGCGCCGGTCGTCGATGGCGAAGGTCTTCGCATGCAGGCTCGATGCGGAGCTGCCGAAGCGGCCCGTCTGCTCGCGCGCGTCGCCGGCCTCCCACGAGCGGCGCGACTCGTACAGCAGCACGCCCGCTTCCAGCAGCGGTTTCCTCCACTTTGCATAGCCCGCATGCACGGCCGCCACGTCGGTTGCTTCCAGCGCGTTCGTCAGGATGCGCACGCCCACGCCTTTTTTCGCCAGGTCGGCAAAGGCTTGCGTGCCGGCCTTGCCGGGCACGAAATACGGCGACACCAGATCCACTTCCTTTTCTGGCACACCGAGCAGGTTTTGCAGGTTTTCCGCCACGCCCGTGCCTGGCCGTGCTTGGTCCAGCACCTTGGCCGGGTCGTCGCTGACCATGCGCGTCCTTGCCCATTCGAAGGGCAGGGTGCGTTCCATC
The DNA here is from genome assembly GCF_002735765.1 of Janthinobacterium sp. BJB304. Taxonomy (NCBI): domain Bacteria; kingdom Pseudomonadati; phylum Pseudomonadota; class Betaproteobacteria; order Burkholderiales; family Oxalobacteraceae; genus Janthinobacterium; species Janthinobacterium sp. BJB304. The sequence goes on along the minus strand of NZ_PDZN01000016.1, from coordinate 5,795 downwards.
ATCTGCTTGACGAAGGGCGAGGTGCGCAGTGCCTGCACGTATTCTTCGGCCGCCCTGGTGTCATCGATGCGGTCCGCCTCGGCGGCGATGGTGGCCGCGTCGCCATCGACAGGGCTGGTCAGCAGCAGTTGCGCAGGGTAAGCCGAGGCGCTGTTCCAGTAGCGGTCGAAATCCTGCGAGACCTCGCCGACGACGGGGCCGATGGCCAGCACGTCCAGGTCGGCGAACAGCACATCGCCGGCCGCGCCGAAGTATTCATCGCCCACATTGCGCCCGCCAACGATGGTGGCCTGGTTATCGGCCGTGAACGATTTATTGTGCATGCGCCGGTTGAGGCGCGAAAAATCGGTGGCGAAGGCCAGCGCGCGCGGCGCGCGGGGCACGAAGGGATTGAACAGGCGGATTTCCAGGTTCCGCTGCTTGCCCAGCATGGACAGGGTCTGGTCCAGGCCCGCCGTGTTGTTATCGTCGAGCAGCAGGCGCACGCGCACGCCTCGTTCGGCCGCCTGGCGCAAGGCATCGAACAGCAGGGTGCCCGTGATGTCCTTGTGCCAGATGTAGTACTGCACGTCCAGGCTGCGCTGGGCGGCGGCGGCCAGCAGGGCGCGCGCGGCAAAGGCGTCGCGCCCGTCGACCAGCGGGTAAATGCCGGACACGCCGGGATGCTGCGCCACCATGGGCGCAATGGCCGTGGCCAATTGGGTGTGGTGTGTGTCGGCGATGACGCTGGAGGGGATGCGGCCGTCCAGCGAGGGCAGGGAAGCGCAGCCGGCGAGGACGGCGGACAGCAGCAGCGGCAGAAGCAGCCGGGTGGCGCTGCGGAAGGGAAGTGCTTGGGCGGGCATGGCGGGCTTTCATCGAGTTGCCCCGATGTTAGCAGATGCGCATGCCCGCACGCGGGCGAGGATTTACAGTTGTTCCAGCGCGATCAGCTCGGCAACCGTCTGGCGCCGGCGGATCATGCGGGATTGCGCCCCATCGACCAGGTATTCGGCTGCATGCGGGCGGCTGTTATAGTTCGACGACATCGACGCGCCATACGCGCCCGCGCCTTCGAAGACCACATAGTCGCCCACCTGCGCTGCCGGCAGCTGCCGGGTTTCCACCACGCCGCCATCGCGCTGGGTGAAGACGTCGCCCGATTCGCACAGGGGGCCGCCGACGACGGTGGCGTGCTGCTCATCGAGAGCGCGGCCGTCGTGCGCGATCACCGACATTTCATGGTAGCTGCCGTACATGGCGGGGCGCATCAGTTCATTGAAGCCCGTATCGAGCAAGGTGAAGTGGTTGCCGCCCATTTGCTTGGTGGCGCGCACTTCGGCCACCAGCAGGCCCGCATCGGCCACGAGGAAGCGGCCAGGTTCGATTTCCAGGTGCACGGGATGGCCCAGGTGCGCCTCGATCTGCTTGCGCGCCGCATCCCACAGCTGGAAGTAGTGGTCCGTGTCGACTGGTTGCTCGCCTTCGCGGTACGGCACGGACAGGCCGCCGCCCGTGGAAATGGCTTCGATGTCGTGGCCCATGTTCTTGACCAGGTCGACCATGGTGCCGCAGACGGTTTCCAGGTGGCTGTAATCGACGCCCGAGCCGATGTGCATGTGCAGGCCCACCAGGTGCAGTCCGTGGGCGCGAATGACGGCCAGCGCCTCCGGCAGCTCTTCGTACCAGATGCCGTGCTTGCTGTTTTCGCCGCCCGTATTGGTCTTGTTGCTGTGGCCATGGCCATAGCCGGGATTGATGCGCAGCCAGACGCGGTGACCGGGCGACACGGGGCCCAGTTGGCGCAGCATGTCGACGGAGCCGCAATTGACTTCAATTTTTGCTGCCGCCACGCGTGCCAGGGTGGCACGGTCGAAGAGGTCGCAGGTGAACACCAGGCCGGCGGCGCCGTTCGTTTGCGCCGGCGTAAAGCCTGCCTGCAGCGCGCGCTCGATCTCGCCCAGCGAGACGGCGTCCACGTGCACGCCCGCTTCGCGCATCAGGGTGAGCAAATGGATGTTCGAGTTGGCTTTTTGCGCGAAGCGCACGGTGTCGAATTGCGCCAGCTGCGCGATGCGCGCGCGGATGGTGGCCGCGTCATACACCCACAGGGGCGTGCCGTGTTCCTGGGCGAGTTGGGCGAGGGTGGCGTCTGGCACTGGTTTCATGGCGGTGGTCTTTATTATGTGATGGGTGGCGTCGGAGGTGGCGTCGGATTACGCGCCTTGCGCTAATCCGACCTACGTGCCGATCATGATGCGGGTTTTCTTTGTAAACATAAAATATCCATTTAAGGTGACCTTATTCATTTATGATATGGGTATGACTATCTCATTGCGCCACATCGAGGTTTTTCGCGCCATCATGACGACGGGCAGCGTGACGGCCGCCGCCGCCATGCTGCACACCTCGCAGCCCACCGTCAGCCGCGAGCTGGCGCGCCTCGAACATTTGACGGGCTTGACCCTGTTCGAGCGCGAACGGGGGCGTCTGCGCCCGACGGCCCAGGCGCTGCAGCTGTTCGAGGAGGTGCAGCGCGCGTATTTCGGCCTGGAGCGCATCGTCAGCACGGCGGCGGCTCTGCGCCAGTTCGACCAGGGGCAGTTGTCGATCGCCTGCCTGCCCGTGTTTTCCCAATCCTTGCTGCCGCAGGCCTGCAAGCGCTTCGTCGCCGATTTTCCCAAGGTGAGCATCAGCATCACGCCGCAAGAGTCGCCGCTGCTGGAAGAGTGGCTGTCGGCGCAGCGCCACGACATCGGCCTGACGGAAGTGGGCAATGCGCCGCCGGGCACCGTACTCGATACATTGATGTCCGTCGATGAAGTGTGCGTGCTGCCTGACGGCCATGCGCTCGCTGGCATGGCCGTGCTGCAGCCGGCGGACTTCGCGGGCCAGCCTTTCATCAGCCTGGCCGCCGTCGACCCTTACCGCCAGCAGATCGACGCCATCTTCGCGCAAGCGGGCGTGGAGCGGCGCATGGCGCTCGACACGCACAGCGCCGCTTCCGTGTGCGCCATGGTGCGCGAAGGCGTGGGGCTGGCCATCGTCAATCCGCTCACGGCGCTCGATTATGCGGGGCAGGGCTTGCAGATTCGCCGCTTTGCCGTATCCCTGCCGTTCACGGTGAATCTCGTGAAACCTTTGCACCGGCCCCTGTCGCAGCTGGTGGCGCTGTTCGAGCAGGCGCTGCATGCGCAGGCGGACGAGGTGAAAAGGCGCTTGCTGCAGCTGTGACGGCGCTTGTGGAGCGGCGGCGGTCAACAGAGTAAAATGGCGTTTTACTTATTCAGGCCTGATTACTTCGATGACCACAACCGCTACTCCCGTCCGTACCCGTTTCGCTCCCAGCCCGACCGGCTATCTGCACCTGGGCGGCGCCCGCACCGCTTTATACAGCTGGGCGTATGCCCGTCACTTCGGCGGCACTTTCGTGTTGCGCATCGAAGACACGGACGTGGAGCGTTCCACGCCGGAAGCCGTGCAAGCCATCATCGAAGGCATGAAGTGGCTGGGCCTGGACCACGACGAAGGCCCGTTCTACCAGATGCAGCGCATGGACCGCTACCGCGAAGTGGTGGCGCAGATGCTGGCAGAAGGCACGGCCTACCATTGCTACTCGTCGCCGGAAGAAGTCGAAGCGATGCGCGAGCGCATGCGCGCCGCCGGCGAAAAGCCGCGCTACGACGGCACCTGGCGTCCGGAACCGGGCAAGACCCTGCCTGCCGTGCCGGCGGACCGCAAGCCCGTCGTGCGCTTCAAGAATCCGCTCGATGGCGACGTGACGTGGGACGATGTGGTCAAGGGCACGATCACGATCTCGAACCGCGAACTGGACGACCTGGTGATCGCCCGCCCGGACGGTACGCCAACCTATAACTTCTGCGTAGCCGTCGATGACTGGGACATGCAGATCAGCCACGTGCTGCGCGGCGACGACCACGTCAACAACACCCCGCGCCAGATCAACATCCTGCGCGCCATCGGTGCACCGCTGCCGCTGTACGGCCACCTGCCGATGATTCTGGGTTCGGACGGCCAGAAGATGTCGAAGCGCCGCGATGCCGTCAGCGTGATGGATTACCCGGCGCAGGGCTTCCTGCCTGAATCGATGCTGAATTACCTGGCGCGCCTGGGCTGGAGCCATGGCGACGATGAAGTCTTCTCGGTGGCGCAGTTCTGCGAGTGGTTCAACCTCGAGCACCTGACCAAGTCGGCCGCGCAGTTCGACCTGGAAAAACTCAAGTGGCTCAATAATCAGTACATCAAGCAGGCCGACAATACCCGCCTGGCCGACCTGGCGCGTCCGCAAATGGTCGCCGCCGGCGCCGTCTTCGAAGGCGCGCCGGATCTGGCGCAAGTGCTGGGCATGATGAAAGAGCGCGCCAACACGCTCAATGAACTGGCTGACGCTTCGATGCTGTTCTTCCGCGAGCCGCAGCCGGAAGCGGAACTGGCAGCGCAGCACATCACGGATGCCATCAAGCCCGTGCTGGCGCAGTTTGCCGAGCGCATCGCCACGGTGGAGTGGAGCAAGGAAGCCGTGGCCGCCATGATCAAGGAAGTGCTGGCCGCCAACACCATCAAGATGCCGCTTCTGGCCATGCCTTTGCGCTTGATTTTGACGGGCCAGCTGCAGACGCCGGCCATCGACCAGGTGGTGGTCATGTTCGGCCGCGGCACCGTGCTGGCGCGCCTGGCAAAGTGGCTGTAATCGGCGCGCTTAAATAGTCGTAAAAATAGCGTGTGGAAACCGCTCCTATGAAAAGTTGCTCATAGACGAAAAAGGGTATTTGCAGAGTGAAACTTCTTTGCTATACTCTTGTTTCTGCACCAACGGGGGTATAGCTCAGCTGGGAGAGCGCTTGCATGGCATGCAAGAGGTCAGCGGTTCGATCCCGCTTACCTCCACCAGCAGCAATGATGTTGCTTGTTAAAGTGGTGCAGATGTTGTTTGGAAGTTCCGCGGTCCCCATCGTCTAGAGGCCTAGGACATCACCCTTTCACGGTGAGTACAGGGGTTCGAATCCCCTTGGGGACGCCAGGTAGTTGTGGTATAGTAGTGGCAGTTGTTTGTACTGATTGTTGTAAGTTCAGGCCCGTAAAAAACGGAATCTGGATGGAAAGCAAGTAGTGGAACAAAGTCGCCAAGTGCGGCTTTTCTTATTTCTGCGCCCGGGGGGTATAGCTCAGCTGGGAGAGCGCTTGCATGGCATGCAAGAGGTCAGCGGTTCGATCCCGCTTACCTCCACCAACAGCGCAGAAGTAAGGTAGTAAACTGTAGTTCCGTGGTCCCCATCGTCTAGAGGCCTAGGACATCACCCTTTCACGGTGAGTACAGGGGTTCGAATCCCCTTGGGGACGCCAGTTCAGTCTGGTGTTGTAGTAAGAAGTAGCAGTGTTTCTGCGCCCGGGGGGTATAGCTCAGCTGGGAGAGCGCTTGCATGGCATGCAAGAGGTCAGCGGTTCGATCCCGCTTACCTCCACCAACAGCGCAGAAACGGGTAAGTAAAGCAGTAAATAAATCAAAGTCGCCTTGGGCGGCTTTTTTTATTTCCGGGCCAATTTCGCCATACCCGACAGGGGAGTGTGGCGTAGGTCGGATTAGCGTAGCGTAATCCGACAGCACCATCTTCTGAAGCCAGCATCCGTATCCATGCCGCCTCCACCAACAGCGCAGAAATCACGTGATAATCAAAGTCGCCTTGGGCGGCTTTTTTTATTTCCGGGCCAATTTCGCCATACCCGACAGGGGAGTGTGGCGTAGGTCGGATTAGCGTAGCGTAATCCGACAGCACCATCTTCTGAAGCCAGCATCC